>NZ_JBIPCR010000009.1:0-266446 GCF_044007335.1 Flavobacterium sp. FlaQc-48
GATGGTGGGTTTTCAAATCACAGACGGGCTTTATTTGGGATACGGTTATGATCGTGAAACCACCAACCTGAACAATTACAATTCCGGATCACATGAAATATTCCTGCGTTATGAATTCTTCAAAAACCACGGTAAGATGACAACCCCTCGTTTCTTCTAAAAAAATAAAATGATTATGAAAAATTATACACTTCTCTGTCTAATGCTTCTGCCTGTTTTTTATAGCCATTCCCAACAATCAAAAGTAAACTCAGGTGATAAAAAATACGATGGTTATGCCTATATCGAGGCGATTAAAACCTATGAAAGAGTGGCTGATAAGGGATATAAATCCGAAGACTTGTTTAAAAAGCTGGGGAACTCCTATTATTTCAATTCAGATTTTAAAGATGCCGCCAAATGGTACACCGAACTATTTGCCATGAATCCCTCTCCTGAAGCAGAGTATTACTACCGCTATGCACAATCCCTGAAATCAACCGGACAAACCGATAAGGCCAATAAAATCCTGCAAGAGTTCAATGCCAAATATAAAAACGATTCCAGGGGGCAGCTTTATAAAGAAAACCTCAATTACCTGGATCAGATCAAAGCCAATTCAGGACGCTATAAAATTGAAGAAGCCGGAATTAATTCCAAATATTCAGATTACGGATCTTTTGTTTATGATAACAAAATATACTTTGCCTCTGCAAGGGATACGGGCAATTTTTCTCAGCGCAAACACAAATGGACCGGGGAATATTTTACCAATCTTTATTTTGCCGATGTCGATCCAACCACGCAAACGAGCTCTCAAGTCAATAAAATAAAATCTCAAATAAACACCAAATTTCACGAATCTACCCCGGTTTTTACCAAAGACGGAAAGACCGTTTATTTTACCAGAAACAATTATATAAACGGAAAGAAAGGAAAGAATGAAAATAAAATTACATTATTAAAACTATACAAAGCCACACTTGAAAACGGAAAATGGACTAACATTGCCGAACTTCCTTTTAACAGTGACAATTACAGCACGGCTCATCCGGCGCTTAGTGCTGATGAGAAAACCTTATATTTTGCATCTGATATGCCCGGAACGTTAGGCCAGTCGGATATTTACAAAGCAAGCATTAACACTAACGGAGAATTTGGGACACCCGAAAACTTAGGAAAAACCATTAATACCGAAGGCAAGGAAACCTTTCCGTATGTGACCAGTGAGAATGAAATCTATTTTGCCTCAGACGGTTATCCCGGACTTGGCGGACTGGATGTTTTTGTGGGTCAGCTTGAAGCCAACGGAACCGTGAGCGGTATTCAGAACCTGGGTGCTGATGTGAATTCCCCAAAAGACGATTTTGCTTACAGCATCGATCCGGTTTCCGGACGGGGTTATTTCAGCTCCAATAAAGATGGCGGACAGGGTTCTGATGATATTTATAAATTTCTGGAAACCCGCAAACTAAAGTGCGTTCAGGAATTAGAAGGAATTATTACCGATGTGCAGACAAACGCAATTTTACCAGAAACAAAAGTTACTTTATACGAGAATCAAATCATAAAAAACACTACAGTTTCAGATGCGTCCGGAGTGTATCATTTTGCTGTTGAATGTGGCAAGACTTATGCTGTCAGGGCCGAAAAACAAGATTATGCTACCAAAGAAATGAGTGTAACTATTGGAAAAGTAACCGGAAAAACCAGCCTGCCGATTGGTTTGGATAAATCAATCTGTAAAGTGACCATTGGGGATGATCTGGGAAAATGTTTTGCCATAAAAATGATCTATTTTGATCTGGATAAATCCAACATTCGAAGCGAAGCGGCCCTGGACCTTGAAAAAATACTCGATGTACTAAACAACAATCCGACGATGAAACTCGACATTCGCTCGCATACCGACAGCAGGGCAAGTCATCAGTACAACGAAGCCTTATCCGGCCGAAGAGCCCAATCAACCCTTGACTGGCTGGTTAAAAACGGAATATCCAAAAAACGATTAACCGGCAAAGGATATGGCGAAACCCGTCTGGTCAACAAATGTTCAGACGGAGTACCATGTACCGAAGAAGAACATCAAATGAACAGAAGAAGTGAGTTTATTATTTGGGGATTATAACGATTTGTAAGACTAAAAAGGGGAGTGCTTTATTTAAAAAATAAATAATCCGCTTATAAAATAAATGTCTTAAACTGTTATAATAAAAACTTTTACGGGTAGTTTTATTTAATTAGGTATGAGATCTTTGTAAAGAATATTAAGAACCCTTGTTAGAAGTAAAATTGTTAATTGTTTATTGTTTATTGTTAGTTCTTAATGTTTTTATTTTTAATATTTTGAAGATTTTTAAAAAGAGGACTTTGGTTCTCTTTTTTTTTGTCACATCCTACAATTGCATTTTAAAGAAAATCTAATACTGAAAATAAAAAAAATGTAGCATATTCTCAATAATATATACTACATTTTTTTGTTCATACTGCCATCAGTAACAGTACTATTTCATTTTGTAGATTTCAGAGCCTGCCAATAAAAAGCAGCCTAATCCATAATCTTCAAAATCAGGAGTTTTATCATACGATAAAGGCTGGCCATCTTTGGGTTCTTTTCCTGTAGATTGCAAATACCCTAAGAAACCATTCGTGTGTAAACTTTCGGTGGTAATGGCATTCCATGCTTTTTGAATGATGGGTAAATACGTCTCTTTTTTCAAAATACCACTATTGATTCCGTAAGCCATTCCGTATACAAATAAAGCCGTTCCGGAGGTTTCCTTTTCTCCAAAATGAGTTGGATCATGTAAACTAACATTCCAGAAACCATCGGTTCTTTGTATCGGGACCAAAGCTGCAGCCATAGCCTTTAAATCTTTTACATATTGGGCTCTGTGGGGTGCATTTTCCGGGATAATGGTAAGGACTTTTGCCAGTGCAGCCATTACCCAGCCATTTCCGCGGCTCCAATAACAATCTTCGCCATTAGGCTCTTTGTATGGAGGATCAAAATCAGCATCACGCCACCATAAACCATCTTTTGGGTTAAAAAGCCCATGATCACCGTGTTTATCTCTGGAATACAGGTACATCTGGTACATTTTTTCAAAATAACGATTGTCTTTTTCCAAAACCCCTAATTTGGCAAAAACCGGCATTCCCATTTGTATGGCATCAATCCAGGACCAGTCGTCTAATTGAGGCGTATTCAAAAGCATATTGATAGTGGCTTTTGTGTTTTTTAGTTTTTTAGGTTCCGGTTCTAAAATATACAAATCAATATAGGTTTGTGCTGCACAATAATTATCGGCGTTGCGGGTAGTATTCCCGCTATTAAATCCCCATTTATGGAATTCTGCCCACGAATAAGCATAATCATAATAAGCTTCTTTTGGAAAGATTTCATGCAATGCCATTAGCCCTTCATAATAAACACCACGCGTCCAGATGTTACTGGGACGTTCTTTATTAGTAATGATTGTTTTACCGGTTTCAGGCCATTTTTGCATAAAATAATCGTTAGCAAGAATCATTTGTTTCAGCACCAGTTTTTTGTCAAATGCTTGTTGCGCGTTTGTTGTGTTGGCACAGGAAAGGCATATAGCGAAAAGTAAAAGTAATTTCTTCATTTTTAATATTCGTTATTTAATAATTAGTTTTGTTGTTTTAATGGCGTAATGGTAACAGGGCCCAATAATCCCGAAGGCATAGGATTCCATTTTGTGGCATCGAATTTTTTATAATCCTTATCGACCATATTAATTTCATAGAAAATTTTCCATTCTTCCCCTTTTAATTCCTTGTCGCGAATTCTGTTAGCAGAAAGATTGGTGACCTGAATTTTTAGCCTGTTTTTTCCCGATTTTAATTGGTTCAGATTCAATTGATACGGAACTGACCATGCACTACCAATAAATTGATCGTTGAGCCATACTTTGGCGCTTTCGCGAACATCACCCAGGTTTAAAATCCAGTGTTCTGTTTTAGAATTTGGGTTATCAAAATCTAAAGTATATGTAGCAGTTCCTGAAAAAGCTTCGGCATCAGAATCTAATTTTGTCCAGGATTCCAAACTTGAAACGGTTGCGTTTTTGGGTAATTTTGGCCCGCCTTTGTCAAAAGTGATTTTCCAGTTTCCTTTTAAAGTAAGCGCATCACCAGCCGGTTCATAATAATTCCATTTTTTGTGTGAAGCTTTGTCTTCAGTCTTTAAAAAATAAGATTGTCCGGGTGCTATTTTTATTTTAACCAATGTGGTTGTAGCATTTTTAGTAACCATTGCATTACCGTAAGCGCTGGTTAAAGGATCGAGAATAACGACTTCCTTATTACCAATTTGCAACGGAATGTAAGTATCAATTGTTTTTGGGGTATGATTAACAAGATAATATATTTTTTCACCGTCAATACTTCTTCGGGTATATTTTAAACCTGTATTTACAAGACTTTCGGGGAATAGCTGCACATTTTCTAAAGCTTTAAAAACATCCAAAGCGGGTTGAATCGTCTCTTTATTTTGGGCCAGTATAGCCTGAAGTTTTTGTTCCTGATTTTTATAATCGTTAAAACCGGGAACAGATTCAGGTAATCCTTCAAATATAATAATGGCTCCGTCTTTTTTCAATTCGATTAATTTTTGCAAAGTGGCAACGGGCATTTTTTTGCAGGAAGGAACAATCAACGATTTAAAAGTGCCGCCCGGCAGCACAATATTTCCATTTATAACTTTGGCTTCCGCTATGAAATTATCCGAGATAAAATCGACCCCGTATCCTTTATTCATTAAACTTTTCGTTGTCGTATAAAAAGAGGTTTCATACAACCATTCTGATAAAGAATGAATTTTGAACTGAATAAATAAATTGCCTTTTTGATAGTGATCCCAAACATCATAAATAGGCCAGTACAACAGTATTTCGTTATCCGGTTTCCCTAATTGTAACAAAGACTGACAGTTGGTAATATAGGAAAACAGTGCGGGAGCATCTTCCCAAATACTGTTATTGGTATTGAAATTTACAGAAGCATAAAATTGCCAACCCGGCCAGGCTGCCCGCATTGGAGAATAAGTAGCACCATGAAGAAACACATGATTCACTCCGTTTAGCATTAAATCTTCAACTTCAGGTTTACACTGTGATAACGCTGTTTTAAAATGTTCTCTCAACCACGTAAACGTTTCAGAAGAAACCAGATTTTTACCTGAAATATGAGCTGCAGAAGATGAGAATTTCAGCATTACGGGATCGGCATCTCCTTCTCTAATATCTTCTTTTTCACGTCTGAAACCCGGAATATCAAATGGCATAGACCCAAAAGTCTCGCATTCCGGAATATCTGCAGAAGCGTATAAATCGATCAGGTTTCCCGGTGATCCATGGGCCTGAAGCTTGGTTTTGAAGTTTTTAGAATGTGCCCATTTTGTCCAGTTTTTATCAAATTTGTTCAATAGCAAATCCGCAATAGTTTCACGATAATCACTTCTGATTCGGTTACCCTCTTCGTTGTCAGTTTCATTCAGTAAAACAGGAAGTTGTTTTTTTAAATCATAACCTCGTCTGGCTTTGAATTCTTCAAAGAAATTGGGTGTAAAATCAGTTCCGTATACTTCAAAACTATCATTAAAAATAGCCCTTATTTTTCCTTCCCGACCTTTAAACGCAGTGTTAAACGGAACAACATAAGCATTCAGCGCTTCTTCAGAATAATGATCCAGTGTATACCCTTTTCCTCCCGGAGCAGCTCTTTTTACCTGCTGTCCGGTTTTTCCGCTAAATACGGCATATATTGTATAATCTGTTTTATTCGCTTTCCAGTTAAGTTTATTGGGTTCTGACAGGTTAGGCAATGCAACATGATTTCCTTCAATTCCTTTGTCCTGGGTGTTAATTTTATTCTTTTTTAACTGATCTGTTAAGTTTATATAAGTTCCGTCACTTCCGTAGGCTACCACATACAAAAGATCTGCGGGAGTTTTCTCTTTGCTGCTGTCAGCGATTATATTTTTACTGAAGGTTTCATTTTTTTTGATGCTGTATTTTTCTATAACCAGTTTTGTTGCAGCATAAGGCAAAGTAACATGTGAACCTCCGTAGGGCCATCCGGTTCCTAAGACCATGTCGACCTGCATGTTAAGGCTATCTGCGACATGAAGGGTATAATCTAACATTTCCATCCATTTTGGAGAAAGATAATCGATGAAATTATCTTCTTCGCCCTTTACACCATATATGGGCGTTATTTCAACACCGCCAATTCCGGCATTATGAAAATCCACCAGGCTTTTTTTCAGGTTAGGTTTGTCAACGGCACTTCCCATCCACCACCAACGGGACCAGGGCTGGCTTATGTTGCTGGATTTGGGCCACGGAGAGACTGTTTCCTGTGCAAAAGAACTAAAAATACAGCAAAAGAATAATGTAATAAAGAAGTTTAACGCGTTTCGTTTCATTATTTATTTAAAGGTTTTAGTTTGTACTGCACTACCGATTTTACAACATCACAAATGAGCCTGAGCTACTGTTTATTCTTTTGTAATAAAGTAAAAGTATGGGTAGAACATCAAAATGCTATCCTGTAGCATCCTGTTTTTTGTAATTATATTCAAAAACGAAATAATGATAAAAAACTTGTACTTGCTTATTATTTCGTATTTTTTTATGTAAATAAATATGAAATGCTAAAAAATATTTTATTAAAATTTTTAATATGATATTTATCGTTTTCTCAGTGAATTAAAGATTGTAAATCAGGCAGTTGTGAGGTTTTTGTGTTAAAATAAATATAAAATATTTTATAAGATGTTGAAATCTAGCAGGATACTACAGGATACTGTGAATGTGAGTTTTGGATAAGTTTGGAATAACTATTAAACTAACCAAAATTTAACTTTTATGAAAAACAAGCTTAATCTTTTGCTGATTATGGCCTTCTTTGCATTATTGCATGCATCGGGTTATGCGCAAGAAAAAACGGTTACAGGCACAGTTACTGATCCGTCTAAACTCTCCATTCCGGGAGTTAATGTAATTGTTAAAGGAACAAATCGGGGAGCCAGTACTGATTTTGACGGAAAATTTAGCCTGAAAGCTTCTGAAGGAGAAACATTAGTTTTTTCGTTTGTGGGATTTATAAAAAAAGAAATAAAAATAGGTGCCGCAAACACCTATAGCGTTTCTTTAGATGCAGAAAGTGCTAACTTAAATGAAGTGGTTGTAATTGGTTACGGAACTCAAAAGAAAAAATTAACCACAGGAGCAATATCAGGAATCAAAACAGAAAATTTTACCGAAAGGCCCATTTCCAGAATTGATCAGGGTTTAATTGGACAGGTAGCAGGTGTTCGTGTAAAACAAACTACCGGTTTGCCGGGACAGCCTTTTAGTATTGAAATCAGGGGAGCAGGATCTATTACTGCCGGAAACGAACCTTTGTATGTAGTAGATGGATTTCCTATTTATACAGAAGGGTCTAATAGTAATGGTGGATTTTCAAGCGGAAGCCCGTTAGATAACATGAACCCAAATGATGTTGCCTCTATTGAAGTGTTGAAAGATGCCGCAGCAGCTTCGATTTACGGATCAAGAGCATCAAATGGAGTCGTTTTGATTACCACTAAAAAAGGAAAAAAAGGAAAACCACAATTTACTTTTAATACCTACGGCGGTGTAAACAAAGAAGCCAACAGAGTAGATATGCTATCAGCACAGGGATGGATTGACAGGGCCAAAACGATGATCGATGCACAATGGGTAGGATCGGGTATTGCAGGTGCATCTGCCACTCAGAACAATGCTGAAAGAATTGCAGCTTATAATGCAAAAAATCCAACAGCACCTCTTAATACGGCTAACACCAGATACTATACGTATTTGTATGATGACCGTTGGGATATTCCGGGACATCCGGGATTAGATTATATCGACTGGCAGGATAAAGTTTTCCGTACAGGAGAATTTAACAACTACCAGTTATCTGCCTCCGGAGCAACAGATGTGGTAAATTATTATGTATCTGCCAATTATCAAAAAAATACGGGATACATCATTGGTACTGATTACACCTTGTTTTCTGCAAGGGCAAACGTTGATGTTAAGTTATCAGAAAGCTTTAAAATGGGAATTAACATAGCGCCTTCTTATTCCATCAAAAATGATCCCGGTGTAGAAGGAAAAGACAATACTTTATTTAAAGCCCTGACTGCAACACCGGTTTTTGAAAGCGCTTCTAATGCTGCCGGAGAAAAATATACCACACGATATGCCTGGGGAAGCAGTACAACTAATATGCTGAATGCTTTAGCCAGAACAGGAAAAAATTCCATGTACAGAACTTTAATTTCGACTTATGCCAGTTATCAGTTTGCTAAAGGATTTACCTGGAAGAGTACTATAAATTTTGATAACTCAGATAATACAAATGAGAGCTATACGCCAAATGATGTTCAGGCAAGCATCAGAGGAGCTTACAACACCTACAGAAGGCAGAATTTGGTCAATGAAAACACGCTGAATTACGATAAATCAATAGGCAATCATAATATTAATTTGCTTTTGGGGCAATCGTTTAGTTCTTATGAAATTATGAGATCTACACTTTCTTCGGGGGCACTTTACAACAGTTCGACTGTGGAGACGCTGCCAACAGGATCATTAGGTTCTACCAATGCTGAAAAAAGTACGCTGCTTTCTTATTTTGCCAGGTTACAATACAATTTCAAAGAAAAATATCTGATCTCAGCCAGTATCAGACGTGATGGTTCATCAAAATTTGGATCTGACAGACAGTGGGGTGTTTTTCCTTCCGTTTCATTAGGATGGAGAGTAAAACAGGAAGAGTTTATGAAAAATGCAGAATGGCTTACTGATTTAAAACTAAGAGCAAGCGGCGGTCTTAACGGAAGCAATAATATTGGAAGTTATGCTTCTTATGCCACGCTGGCCACTTACAATTATTCCATTGGCGGAGCAGCTGCAATAGGGCAGGGAGCATCCTCAATAGCAAACCCTTCATTGCACTGGGAAGAATCAAAAAGTGTTGATTTTGGATTGGATTTTGGAATTCTGAAAAACAGACTTTCAGGAACCTTTGAAGTGTACAGAAAAAATAATAGCGAGTTGCTTTTAAGAGTGCCTATCGTTGGGGCTACCGGATTTACAAGTTACCTGACCAATGTAGGGGAAGTGCAAAATCAGGGATGGGAATTTGAATTAAACTCTTTAAACGTTAAAACCCCTAGTTTCGAATGGAGAACATCGGCTAATATCAGTCATAACGAAAACAAGGTTTTGGCATTAGGTCCCGATCAGTCTAAAATTGAAATTAGTAATGCGTATGACGGAGGAGTACCTTTTATAAAATTAGAAGTAGGAAAACCAATGTATACGATCTTCGGGTTGCAACAAAACGGTGTAGTAACACAGGCTGATATTGATGCAGGAGGAACAACAATTGGAGGAAACAAACTGGTTTTAGGAGACCCGAGATACATTGACCAGAACGGAGATAAAAAAATCAATTCAGACGACCGTGTCGATTTGGGCAATCCAACACCAAAATATACCTGGGGAATCACCAATACGTTCAAATACAAAGACATCGATTTAAATATATTGGTTCAGGGACAAAACGGAGGTACAGTTTACGGACTAACCGGAAGAGCTATTGACCGTACCGGAATGGGATCAGTTGAAAATTCATTAAATGTAGATCCTGCCGTAAGAGGAAACTGGAGAACGTCTTTTGGATATCAGGCCAATTCAGATTGGTTGTATAAATCAGATTACGTTAGTGTCAGAAATATTACAATTGGATACAACCTGAGACAAGCCATTAAAGGTTTAAGCAGGATTGATAATATGAGATTGTATGTAACCGGAGAAAACTGGTTCTATTGGAACAAGTACAAAGTAGGTTTCAATCCCGAGGCAGTAAATACATCCGCAAGTTCAAACAGCGATTTTTCTGTACCGGTAGATTATGGAGGAGCTCCTTTGGCCAAATCTTTAGTGATCGGACTTAACATTAATTTTAATTAAAATAAAATGAAAAAATATATTTATTTACTAGCAGTAGTACTGGCCGTTACATCTTGTACAGATGAACTGACTCAGTTGCCATTATCTCAGGGAACAATAGAGAATTTCTATGCTACACCGGGTGATTTTGTTCAGGCGAGAAATGCAACGTATTCTGTAGCTTTTCACGGAATGGGAACCTATGGTTATGCCAACAGGGTTTTAAATTTAAGCGAAGTACGATCAGACAATTTGCTGGCTACCACACAAGCTTCAAGAGACTGGGAAGGAATCAATAGTTTTTACACGTCTATAAGTTCAAATACGTATGTAAAAGAAGCTTATATCAGTAATTATAACGCGATCAACAAAGCCAATCAGTTACTGGAAAAAATAACTGAAAAAGGAGATCAGATTTTTACCAATCCTGCTGATAAAGCCGCAATGACAGCCGAGGCCCGTTTTCTTAGGGCATTTTGTTATTTTGATTTAATCAGATGGTTTGGAAGAGTTCCTTTGATCGAAAAAACAATGACAGCAACCGAAGCCGCTAAAATAAAAAGAACCCCGGTTGCAGATGTTTACAAATTGATTATTTCAGACCTGGAATTAGCAATTCCGGACCTTCTTCCTGCGTATGATGCAGCCAATTACGGAAGGGTTACCAAATACGGGGCAAAAGCATTATTAGGTCTTGTGTACATGACACGTTCCAGCCCAACGTACGGAATCGACGGCGCTACACTTGGCCTAAACGAATGGGACAAAGCCTATCAGCAATTAAATGATATTAAAACCAGCGGATTATACAAGCTTGGAACAGATTACGATGCCATTTTCAAGATTGAAGGTAATGCAAACCTGGAAAATGTATTGACTATCCCGTACACGCAAAGCCTTCCTCTTGCTGTAGGCGGTAATTTTATGGTAGAATTGGGTTACGAGCCTTATTTTGCTTCAGTAAATTTATCAGCTCAGGGAGCTTTAGAAGCCAAACCTATTTCAACCGGTTTTCTAAACTTATTTGCTGCAACAGATAAAAGAAAGATTTTTGGCATTGCAACAAGTTATACAGTAGCTACCGGAACATATAAAGGAAGTTATACATTGCCGGTTTTCAAAAAATATATCGATCCTGCCCGATACGGAAACGGTCGTGAAGACTGGGGAGTAGATTTTATGGTAACACGTTATACCGATGTTTTAATGATGATGGCAGAATGCACGCTTCATGGCGGCGGCGGGTCTCAGGCTGATGTCGATGCCATTGTAAATCAGGTAAGAGCAAGAGCAGGCGTTCCGGAAAATGCGGCAAATATTACTCTTGATCAATTGTTTGAAGAAAGAAGAAAAGAATTCTTCTCAGAAGGAACAAGATGGTTTGACCTGATCAGATCCGGCAAAGCAGTCACCATCATGAATGCCTGGAAAGCAGCAGAAGATACAGAAGGAAAAATCAGAACAATCGAGAATAATTCATTGTTATATCCAATTCCGTTATCAGAGCTTTTAGCAGTTCCCGGACTTTACGAGCAGAATCCGGGTTATGATTAATGAAAATTGCCCCAAGTTGATTTTTGTTTTTTGAAAAGAGCTGTCTTTTTAGACAGCTTTTTTTTCATTTTCCAATCGAAAAAAAACAGGAAGGAACAGGATGCTTTTTCGGTTTAACTGCTTTAAATTTAAAGTTTTAGTGTCTAAAAATAATCTCTATGATTTACTTAAAAAAACATCTTTTATTTTTATTTGTTCTGAGTGTAGCCTGCTCTGTATCTGCACAGGTAAAACTACCGGCTTTAGTAGGCGATAATATGGTCTTGCAGCAAAATGCAAAAGTGAATTTATGGGGATGGGCAGCCCCAAACGAAAAAATAGCAATTCGTTTAGGATGGACAAGCATTCCGGTTGATATCATGGCAGATGCCAATGGAAATTGGAAAACAGCAGTAGAGACACCAAAGGGAAGTGAGAAAGCCTATGACATTACAATTGCTGCTTCTAATACAATCAGCCTGAAAAATATTCTAATAGGCGAAGTCTGGCTTTGTTCCGGTCAGTCGAATATGTTTTTTCCTGTGGGAAGAGAAGATAAAACCTGGAAAACCGGCGTTAAGAATTACGAAGAAGAAGTAAAAAATGCTGCTTACCCCAATATCAGATTGTTTACAGTTGCCCTAAATGCCTCGCCAACACCACTTGAAGATGTTACAGGAAGCTGGAAAATATGTACGCCTGAAAGTATACAGACATTTTCTGCAGTAGCTTATTTCTTTGGCAGGGATTTATACCAAAAACTAAACGTGCCGGTAGGTTTAATTTCAACTTCATGGGGAGGAACCAAAGCGGAAGCATGGACGGCTCAGAATATTCTGGAAGAAGAGGTTGCTTTTTTGCCCATTCTTCAGGAAGATGCAAAAAATGAAAAGTTGTATCAGGAAAAACTCGAAGCGTATTATTTGAACCTGACTAACGAACGAATTGCAAGCGCTGAAAATGCTCCAAAAGGCCAATTGAAAAAGCCTAAAAAAGAACCCAACAAAACGTCGTATGTATTGTATAATGCCATGCTTCATCCAATAGTAAATTATACCATAAAAGGTGTGATTTGGTATCAGGGCGAAAGCAATTCCGGAAAAGCTTATTTATACCGGAGTTTATTTCCGGCCATGGTCAAAAGCTGGAGAACAGAATGGAAACAGGGTGATTTCCCTTTTTATTATGTTCAGATAACACCCCATAAAGGACAAAATGCCGAAATACGGGAGGCGCAACTAATGGCTTTAAAAACAATCCCAAACAGCGGAATGGCGGTAACGACAGATGTTGGTGATGCGCAAAACATTCATCCAATAGACAAACAAACCGTTGGTTACAGATTAGCCTTAATTGCCCGTGCCAAAACTTATGGAGAAAGTAAACTGGTCTATTCAGGTCCCATTTTTAATCACATGAAAATTAAAAAACAAAAAGCACAGTTGTTTTTTGATTATGCTGAATCTGGTTTGAAAAAGAACGGAGAAGAACTGAAAGAATTTGAAATAGCAGGAAACGATCAGATTTTTTATCCGGCCGATGCTAAAATTGAAGGAAAAACAATTGTTGTTTCTGCTGCAAAAGTAAAAGAACCTGTAGCCGTTCGTTTTGCCTGGAAAGCCGTTCCGGAGCCTAATTTATTCAATAATGATAATTTGCCCGCTTCTCCTTTCAGAACAGATGATTGGGAAATTAAAACAGAGAAAAAATAAGTTGCTTTTTTTCTTAAACACATAGAAACATTCAGATTAAAATGAATAGAAGACAATTTATTATCGGAAATTCGCTGGCTGTTGTTGGCTTGTGTCTTCCGTTTTCGGTACAAGCCGGAAATTTTATCGATGATCCGAAGCTTTCTGATTTCGAAAAGAGACTTCGACCAGTTGGACGCGCCTTAGAATTTGAAGATTATTACGTTTGGTGCAACAGTCCAATTGAAGGCCCGGATGGCAAAATTCACGTATTTTTCTCCAGATGGCCCAAAGCAAAAGGAATGAGCGGCTGGATCAACAGTTCTGAAATAGCACATGCCGTTGCCCACCATCCCGAAGGGCCTTATGAATATATCAGTACTATTTTGGCGCCACGTGGTGAAGGATTCTGGGATGCAACAACCTGTCATAACCCGGCTATTCATTTTGTGGATGGTAAATATGCGCTCTTTTTTATGGGAAATTCGAACGGAAAGATGAATACCAAACGTATTGGTTTAGCGACTTCAGATTCTCTTTTTGGGCCATGGGAAAGACCGGCTAAACCTTTATTACTGCCTGGAAAAGAAGGCTCATGGGATGATCTTTTAACTACAAATCCTTCTTTTTTAAAACACCCAAACGGTGAATATTGGCTGTATTACAAATCATTGAATACAGAGAATTATGAACATCCGGAGTTTGCGGTAAAAGGCAACAGAAAATATGGCCTGGCTATATCTAAATCGCTTCAGGGACCTTATGAAAAATATAAACATAATCCGCTAATTGATTTCTCGAAATTAGGAGACAATAAACAATGCGAAGATGCTTTTGTCTGGTACGAAAATAAGAAATTCAAAATGCTGGCAAGGGATATGGGCGTTTTTGGGATAGATTACGGATTGTATATGGATTCTGATGATGGAAAACACTGGAGTGCTCCTCAAATTGCCTATCAGCCTTTAAATAAATACATCAAACAGCCCGAAGCCCCTAAACACCTGAACCGTTATGGTCGTGCAGAACGGCCGCAGTTATTGTTCCAAAACGGAAAAGCGACGTATTTATTTACTGCTTCGCAAGGAGGGAAATATGAAACAGCTTCAGCGTTTATTTTTAAAATAACATGACAACTATATTAAAGGATAAAGTAATTGATATCATTAAAAGATGGAAAATAATGCCACAGTTAGAAATGCTTTTACAATGAAATTAAAACCTGGTTTTGAAACGGAATATAAAGTACGTCACGATAAAATCTGGCCGGAGTTGCAAAAATTACTTTCAGATAGTGGTGTACAGGATTATTCTATTTTTTTAGATAAAGAAACAGGAACTCTTTTTGCGGTTCAGAAATTAAGCAAAGATTTTGACCCTTCCTGTTTACCCAATCATCCCATTGTGAAAAAGTGGTGGCATTATATGGCAGATATTATGGAGACAAATCCTGATCATTCGCCACTGATAAATCCCCTGAAAGAAGTTTTTCACCTGGATTAAATGATGGAATTGTTTTGAAATACTAAAAAAGGAACGTCGTTTTTCCGCGGAATGAGACCCGCGTGATAACCAACAGATGAGGTACATCATGACAGAAGCCTGGCATAGATTGGTGATTCTCTGTATGGAATTTCTATTCCAAAAAATAAAAAAAAAACTAATACCAGACCAAATGAAAAAGATCTTAAAAATCATAGTTTGCATTATTACTTTCACGCAAATTTCATTTTCACAGCAGTACACAAATGATGCATTTCCCGATGGAACAGAAATCACCAATTGGTTTAAGGATTATTCTAAAATCCAACTAAAAGATCTGGGCAAAAAATATACTATTACAGATTTTGGGGTAGGAAAGGACAGTACTAAAATTCAGACCGCTGCTATTCAAAAAGTGATTGATAAAGCTGCGGCAAACGGAGGAGGAGTTATTATAGTCCCAAAAGGGGTTTTCCTGAGTGGTGCTTTATTTTTTAAGCCTAAAACGGCTTTATATATTGCCGAAGGCGGAGTATTGAAAGGTTCTGATACTATTGCCGATTTCCCGATAATGCCATCCAGAATGGAAGGCCAGAACCTGGAGTATTTCCCTGCTTTGGTCAATGCGTACGGAGTCGATCATTTCTCGATCTCAGGAAAAGGAACCATTAACGGAAACGGGAAGAAATATTGGGAAGCCTTTTGGGAACGTCGCGAGGAAAATCCAAAATGTACCAATCTAGAAGTATCAAGACCAAGATTAGTCTTTGTATGGAACTCGAATGACGTTCAGATCCAGGATGTAAAACTGATCAATTCAGGATTTTGGACGAATCATTTTTATAAATGTAATAATGTAAAATTACTTGACCTTTATATTTTTTCACCACATGTTGGCGTGAAAGCACCAAGTACAGATGCTATTGATATCGATATTTGTACTAACTTTTTAGTAAAAGGCTGTTATATGTCCGTCAATGATGATGCTATTGCTTTAAAAGGCGGAAAAGGCCCTTATGCGGATCAGGATAAAAACAATGGACCCAATGCCAATATTATTATCGAAGATTGCACTTTTGGATTCTGTCATTCGGCATTAACAAACGGAAGCGAATCCATTCATAACAAAAATGTGATCATGAGAAATTGTAAAATCGATGGGGCTTCGAGATTGTTATGGCTCAAAATGAGACCCGATACACCACAACGATATGAATATATAAGAGTTGAAGACATCAAAGGAGAAGCCAAAACAGGTTTAGCCGTTTTTGCCTGGAAACAATTTTTTGATTTAAAAGGACGTCCGGATGTTCCCTTATCTTATGGAGACCATATTACCTTAAAAAATATTGAGCTCAAATGTGATACTTTTTATGGAGTAGAGAATGATCCTAATGTTCGTTTATCGAATTTTACTTTTGAGAATTTAAAGATTGAAGCCATTAAAACCAATATTGATAAAAGCTTAATAAAGGGAGTAAATTTTAAAAATGTTTACGTAAATAAGCAATTAGTGGAGTAATTTTTCCCCAAATTCTCAATTTATTTTTGACTTTTTCAGGTTCAAAAGTTAAATTTTAAGACTATTGGTCCTTTTTTTTAAAGAAAATCAGATTTATTTTAGAGAGCTCCTTAATCGCTGTAAAGGTGTTTTTGCGGCTTGATTCCTGAATAAGTAATTGATCTGTAGTTGATTGTGTTTTCTGGGTTCGTTGAGAAATAGCGAAGTAAATTTAATGTTAATTTAAAGTCTAAAAAACAGTGATAATTTTAACGTGAAATATGTTGTAACTATCATTCAAACTTTTATTTTTGCGCCTTAATTTAATACTTATAAGCATGAAAGATCTATTAGGAAAAATCCACGCCGAAATTGAAACATTTAAAACAGAAGCTGAATCTTTAACAGAAAAAGGTGTTAAAGCTGCTGGAGCAAGAGCTCGTAAATCTACTTTAGAAATTGAAAAACTTTTAAAAGAGTTTAGAAAAGTTTCTATCGAAGAATCAAAAAAATAATATTTTTATTCAAAATAAAACCTCGTTTAATTACTTAAACGAGGTTTTTTTATGGGATAAAAATTGAGGGTTAAAAGGTACATGTTAGAAATGAAAAGAGATAATACCTAATCGGCAACTTGCCATTCACGCTTTACAGCTTATAAATAATCCTTAAGGCTACAATTTTTTAATTTCTTAATACTTTCTGAAACCGTTAAAGCATTAAAATTCGCCCCTTTTAAACCGGTATGCGTGTGATCTTTTGGGAAAAATGCCTTTACTTTTTCTTTTCCCAGCGCGTCATATTGAAGCGCTACGATTTCATTTAAATCAATATAAAAGACATTTTCTTTATCTGCAACTTCTTTAGACCATTTACCATACGTATCATTTCTGCGTTCTGCCTTATTATCTGGCCATTCGTTTCTTGGTGTTTGGCTTAAAACAATGGGTATGGCACCTTTTTCTTTGGCTTCCCGAATGAATTTCGTCATATACCACCCAAAAGTATGTACAATTTCTTTGGAACCATCAGGTAAGGTTACTTCCTGAGTTTCGTCACCATTTCCTTTTAAGGAACCTCTGAATTTTTCTTTATCAATTGCTCCTGCATCGTTATGCCCAAACTGAATTAGTATAAAATTTCCGGGTTGCAGTTGGTTTTTTACTTCATCCCAAAGGCCTTCATGATCAAAAGTTCTGGTACTTCTTCCGCCTCTTGCTTTATTGATTACGTCAATACTTGTCGTATCGCAGTAGGCAGGAAATACAACTCCCCAGCCCACAGCATTTGTGTCATTATTATTTGCCATAGTAGAATCTCCAATTAAAAAGACTTTTTTCTTCGGCGGAAGAATGATTTTAGGATCTTTTAAAATATAATTCTTCAGGGAATTTTTACTTTCTTTCAATTGATCGATAATTACCGAAGCCGAGAGCACAGCACCTTTTGCTGAGGTATGCGTATGGTCTTTTTTATAAAAATAAGTTCCCGTTACTTTTTGTTCGCCCAGTTTTTCCATTTCAAGGGCCATTTTATCATTCAGATCGATAAAAGTTACTTTTTCCTTATCGGCAATTTGTTTTGCCCATAATCCGTAAGAAGTGTTGTTACGAGGTACTTTTCCGTCTTTCCAGTCATTTCTGGGAATTGGAGAACAAACAATCGGAATCGCTCCTTTTGATTTGGCTTCACGGACTATTTTTTCAATATACCAGCCGTAACTATGAACCGTTTCGTGTTTTTTAGTCAGGATATTATCAATTTCTTCCGTTTCATTTCCAATGCCTCTTATGGTTCCGCGTGCACGAAGGCTATCGTTTATTGGCCCATCATCATTATGCCCGAACTGAATCAGCACATAATCGCCTTTTTTGAGTTTGTTTAAAACAGCATTCCATAAACCTTTATCCTGAAAAGTACGGCTGCTTGTGCCGCCTAAAGCGTGATTTTCGATCGTAACTTTTGTAGTATCCAAAAACTGCCCTATATAATCTCCCCAACCCCAAAGTCCGCCAGAACCATCACCTTTACCATTTTTTACGGTAGAGTCGCCTACAATGAATACAGTTGGCTTATAGTCTTCTTTTAATGTAAAGTTGAAAAATAGTAAAGCCAGAAATAAGAAAGTGAGTATTCTAATTGATTTCATAATTGAATTGTGAATTTTAAATTGTGAAATGTGAAATGTGAAAACAGAATATCGAGATTTGTCAAAGTTGAAAACTTTGACAAACCTGAAACCTGAAACCTGAAACCTGAAACCTGAAACTAAAAATCCCCCCTAAAATCAAACCACAAATTCATCATAATCCCATCATCACCGCTTTTAATCCTGATATTGGAAGGCTGACTTTGTGGTCCTTGTTGTTCTAAGGGTTTGAAATCTCTCATCGCCGGAATTTCATACATAAAAGAGATATCCCCCTCAGGAAATGCCGGTTGAGGATAACTTCCCGGAAAGGCATTTTTAGGTAAATCGGGTGTGAATAATCTCAAAAATAAGTTATCAGATTCACTAAAAACCTTAAACGATGCAGTTCCGGCTTTTAGATTCGCTCCTAACAAATTGGCATGATATCCTTTAAATTCAGGATAAATAAGATTCTCAAAACTTTCGCCCGTTATGGTGTTATTATAATCCTTCTCCCAAATCCCGTAAGTAGTTCCCTTAATTCGGTTTTTCCAAACATGATATGGGCCTCTTCCAAACCATTTAATACCGATAACTTCTTTTTCAGGAAAACTGAATGTAATTCCGAAAGCGTTGATTTTATCTTCAAAAAAAGCGCCGTCAAAACCTTCTCCGCCAGAAGCATTTTTTAAGGCAAGTAATTCCATTTTAAACCGTCCGTCTGGTTCCATAATCCATTTAATGGCAGATAATCCTCCCGAATAGTGTACTGTCAAAACTGCTTTATCTGCTTCTTGCGAAATTTCAATGTCTTTTAGTTTGGTTTTCATTCCAATAGGACGAGGACCGTTGGTTAACGGAATAATTGAGGTTCCGTTTTTAATTGATGTAATTTCTCCATTTGAAGTGTCAAAAGTTACTGAAACATTATTTCCTTTTAACGTAATTTCATTTCCGGCTTTTACAGCTGAGGCTTTTGCTTTTGTAGTTTGAACGGCTAAGAATTTTTCAGCATAAAATCTGGCTTTATGAATAGGCCAGGTCCAGGTATAAATTTCTATATTGAACTGATCATAAGCTGAAATAGTCAAAATATCACCTTCAGAAAAATTACCCGGCACATCAAATTTAATTTGACGTGTTTCACCCGGATCAATAGCCGGAATTTCAATTTTACCTGCACTTATTTCTTTTAACAGGCCATTTGTATAAAGAACGTTTTTCTCTCCTTTAAGAACTTTAAAATCCATTTTACAGGACTTTAGATTAGTAAAAAGATAATCATTAGAGATTAAAAACGATCCGTCAAAACCTTCGGTAACTTGTTTGGGTTGAAACTGAATTGGCGCCCAAACTTCCTTTACGGTATAATAACTTCCTTCTCTTTCGCGATGAGGTCCCAAAATTCCATCTGCGGCAAGCGAACCTTTTGAATCAAATTTAACATCGCCCGCCCAGTCAGAGCGTTTTACGGCCTCGTCGAGCATTGCCCACATAAATCCACCGGCAAACAAGGGACTTTCTTTATAGCGGTTCCAGAAATCTTCCAGAGCCGCTCCGTGACCGTTATCGTAAGTCCCGTGCATAAATTCAGTGGGGAAAAATACATTTTCACCCGCATTAAAACGATGCATTCCCGTTAAATAAGTCGGATAATGATGCGTGTCCCAACCATTAAAATCGGCCCACGGATGAATTACAATTCTTTTTTGCGGATCATTTTCGGCAAAAACTTTATCGACATTATAATTCCAGCCGCCTTCATTACCATTATCCCAAATAATTACGGAGGGATGATTGACATCGCGCGTTATCATTTCTTTAACCAGTTTAGTTCCGGTTTCAGTATCATATGGGTTTTGCCAGCCTGCCAGTTCATTGAGAACAAAAAGGCCCAATGAATCACAAACTTCTAAAAAGTGATCATCAGGAGGATAATGCCCGCGAACCGCATTCATATTCATGCCTTTGATTAGTTGGACATCCATTTCGCTAATGCGCTTGCTTGTGCTTCGTCCGCCTTCAGGCCAGAACGAATGACGGTTGATTCCCTTCATGATAATTTTGATACCATTGACATAAATTCCGTCCTGTTTTTTAAACTCCAGCGTTCTGAAGCCTATTCGTTTGTTATAGTGATGCAGTACAGTTCCGTTTTGTTTTAAAACCAATTTCAATTCGTATAAATTCGGGGATTCAGGATTCCATGGTTTTATATTTTTCCATTGTGCCGCAATCGTTTCTTTGGTACTTTTGGCTTTAATTGGAAAAATAAAAGTTTCAAATTTTTCGCCCTCTAAACCTTTAAGCGAAGCTTCTAAAATGGCATTTTTAGGAATGTTTTTAAGAGTCAGATCAACCGTAACCGAACCATCCATTTTCGGGTTTACAGCAATATTTTCAATATGTGTTTTAGGGGAAACTTCTAACCAGACCGGACGATAAATACCACCAAACAACCACCAGTCGGCGCGACGTTCTGCTGCATTTACCGATTTATTGGCAGAATGTTTCCAGACATGAACTTCTAAAATATTTTTAGAACCCCAGTTTAATAAAGAAGAAATATCATATTTAAATTCATAAAAACCACCCTGATGGATCGCTCCCGCTAATTTTCCGTTTATTTTCACCTCGGTATCGGTCATCGCACCTCCAAAAGCAATCAACACTTCTTTATTTTTATAAGCTAAAGGAACCTCAAATTCATATTTGTACAAACCTTCTTCCTTGCTGGGTTCTTTTTGGTTGAGTTCTTTGTACCATCTTCCATACGTATATTCACCAAAACCTTCTAATTCCCATTGTGAGGGAACATTTATTTTGGACCATATTTTACTGTTATTTCCATCAGTACAATAAAAATCCCATTGTACAGGATGCTCAAAATCTTTTCCGGAAAGATAAATTTTATCCGTTTGTTGCGCACTGCTTTTACAAATAAATAAAAACAGTAGAACGGCACTATAAATCTGAATTCTTTTTTTTGATTGCATAGTTAATTTGATGTTATTTCAAAACTAGGAGTTCTGTATTTATATAGTATCCTGTACTATGATGTTAAAATGTTGAAAAATTATAAATTACGATTTTATCAAAATCAGGTAGGTACAGGATACTATACCACTAAAAAACAAAGAAATTGCATCTGCATTACGGAATTAATAAAATTAGAACAGAATAATTTTGTTATTCGAATTTATGAATTATTCATTTTTATAGCTTTATGAAAATTAGACAGTACTTTATTCAAACTCTTATCGGCTTATTTTTAGGTTCAATTGTAACGTTTGGACAGGAGAATAAAGCACTGCGTAAAATACATTATGCACCGGAAGGAAATAGTTTTGTTCTAAAAAATGGTACCCGAAAATTCAACAGGGCATTATATGGTTCTAATACAGGATTTAGGGTTGAGGCTGGCGATTTGCCCGAATTTGCTATGTACATGCCGGGAATGGGAGGGAACTTTAAGCTCGGTTTAATAAACGGAACAGAGAGTAAATGGATTACCGAAGCTGCAAAAATAGATACCCGTTACGTTTTAGGCACGATGCAATATACAATTGAAGATCCTGTTTTAGGAACCGGAAAATTGTTTATAGATGTTGTAGCCTTAAAAGAAGACGAAGGGTTTATTGTAAAAGTACACGGTAAAAACGTAGCCAAAAAGACGGGTCTGATATGGGCTTTTGGTGGTGCAACCGGAAAAAAGTTCAGTCGTGACGGAGATATTGGTGCAGATCCCGAATCGGTTTTTTATCTGCAGCCCGAGTACTGCATCAATAATAAATACATCATAAAAAAGCAGTCTTTTCTCTTAGATTATGGCTCCGAAAGTAATAAACAGAAAACCGGAAATACTAAAAAACTGACCGGATTTTTTCCCGAATCAATTACGCATCTCGCTAATGCTAAAATGCAAGATAAGCCACTGGAGCTTTTTGATTCAAATCCCGAAGCCCTGACTCTTATTACGGGAAAAATAAAATCGATTTCAGAAAAAGGAGATTACTGGTTGTTTGTGACGGAGGATTCCAAAACGAATTACAATCTAAAAAGCATTGCAGAACTTTATGAAAAATCAGTTAAGCAAACACAGCTTTTGGCCAACAGAGTAAAAGTTTCTACTCCCGATCCCTACATAAATACTTTAGGATCTGCACTCTCGATAGCAGCTGACGGAATTTGGGAAAGCCCGGCTTATCTTCATGGGGCTATTGCCTGGAGAATGTATTTAAATGCCTGGCGAGGTGCTTATACAGCTGATCCTTTGGGCTGGCACGATCGGGCCAAAACACATTTTACCAGTTACAGCAATTCACAAGTGACAAGTCCTGAGAGTGGCCCGATCGTATTAGATGAAGAAAGAAATTTAGCGCGCCAGAAAGAAGAAATGGGAACTTCCATGTTCAGCAGCGGATATATTAGCAGAAGTCCGAATAAAAATAATGTGGCACATCATTATGATATGAATTTGGTTTTTATAGACCAAATGCTCCGACATTTTAAATGGACAGGCGATACCACATTCATAAAAGAAATGTGGCCCACAATCCAGCGACATTTAAACTGGGAAAAAAGAAATTTCGATCCTGATGGCGACGGATTGTACGATGCATACGCGTCAATCTGGGAGAGTGATGCTTTGCAATACAGTGGTGGCGGGGTCATTCATTCTTCGGCGTATAATTATTATGCCAACAAAACCGTTGCTCAAATTGCAAAGAAAATTCAGCAGGATCAAAACCCGTTTGAAAAAGAAGCTGATAAAATCCTAAAAGCCACAAACAACCAGCTTTGGATTGCCAATAAAGGAATTTTTGCCGAATATAAGGATGCACTAGGGAATAGATTACTGCACGATTCTCCCGGAATCTGGAGCATTTATCACACAATAGATTCAGAATTGTCGAACCCTTTCGAGAGTTATCAAATGTTAGACTATGTTAACAATCAAATTCCCCACATACCGATTTCGGCAAAGGGTTTGGATAAAAAGGATCTTTATGTCATTAGTACGACCAATTGGCAGCCTTATACATGGTCGACAAATAATGTGGCTTTGGCTGAACAATTGCATACGGCATTGGCTTTCTGGCAAGGCGGACAATCGGAAAAAGCTTTTACCATGTGGGAAAGTGCCCTCATAGAAAGCATCTATTTAGGCGCTTCGCCAGGCGGATTTGAGCAGTTGTTGTATCAGGATGCCATGCGTGGCGAATTGTATCGTGATTTTGCCGACCCAATTGGTATGGCGTCCCGGACTTTGGTCGAAGGACTTTTTGGGATCCAGCCCGATGCATTGGCGGGAATCTTAACGATCAAACCGGGTTTCCCTGAAAAATGGGATCAGGCTTCTCTGGAAATACCGGATGTTTCCATTGATTTTAAAAGAGAAAATAAAGAAGAAAAATATGGGATCAAAAATAAGCTTTCAGCTAAAATGAATTTAAAGCTCATTTTGAATTCACCTTATGAAGCTGTAGAAAGTATTTTTGTTAATGGAAATTCCGTTTCATGGAAAACGGTTTCAGAAAACATCGGAAATCCAAAAATAAGTATTGAAGTACCCTATAATGCGGTTTATGATATTACAATTAAATGGAAAGGAGAGGTTCCGGAAGATGTTAAATGGAAAGGAGATTATAGTTTGAATGAAGTTCTGGACCTGAAAACGTCTGAGGCTAAAATTATTTCAATTTATGATCCGCAATCAGTTTTAAGTGAAATTTCAAAAACAGAACATTCGCTTAGGGCAAAAGTAAATTCGGTTGGTGATAAACTCTTTTTTATGGAATTGAAGCAAGGTGAATTATCATGGTGGAAACCTGTTCAGGTAAAGATAAAAGCCGAAAGCCAGTCGGATAAAATAGTTACAAACCGGGATCTTCCGTTGCATACATCAAAAAAGGCAGAAACCATTTCGCTAACATCATTTTTTAATGCAAAAGTGACAGATATTTTCAATTACGAATATCTGTCGCCAAGACCGCAAACAGTGACTTTACAGCTTCCAAAACAAGGTATTGGAAATTGGTGTTACCCGAACATTTCCGTAAAAATAGACGATAAAGGCTTACGTGAAAAAGCAAAAGCCAATGGACAGATTACCATGCCAAACGGAATTCCGTTGCAGACGCCTTCTGATGAGAATCTAAAAAATATTATCTTCACATCCATGTGGGATAACTTTCCAGAAAGCATTACTATTCCTTTAAACGGAAAAGCTTCGCACGCTTATTTTATGCTTGCCGGAACAACAAACCCAATGCAAAGCCGAATCGTAAACGGTCAAATAACAGTTAATTACACTGATGGGACCTGCGAAACTTTACAGCTGAAAAATCCCGAAAACTGGTGGCCAATCGAACAGGATTATTTTATTGATGGTCTGGCATTTACAACAGATGCCCCAAAACCACCAAGGGTTTATTTTAAAACAGGGGAAATTTCAAGAGATTTTGCAGCTTTCAAAACCATAAAAGGATTTACCAGTTACGGGGTGGATGGCGGTGCAGGAACAATTTTAGATTTGCCATTAGATGAAAATAAAACATTAAAAAACCTGACTTTAAGAACCATTGCCAATGATGTTGTGATTGGTTTGATGAGTTTGACTTTAGCGAGGTGATTATAAAACGTAAACATATATTCAAATGAAAAAATATTTATTAATTATTATACAACTATTTTCTGTTTCGCTTTCGGCACAGCAAAGAATAGACAGAAAAGCATTGGTTACAAGGCATAATGTTTCAATTACAGCTATGGATACTTTGGCTTCACTGACTGTCGGAAACGGTGCGTTTGCTTTTACCGTCGATGCTACCGGATTGCAGACATTTCCTAAAAAATACGAAAACGGAATTCCGTTAGGAACACAATCGGAGTGGGGTTGGGACAGTTATAAAAACACGAATAATTATAAATTTTCAGAAACGCTAAGGGATTACAAACAGTATGGAAGAGCGATTTCATATACGGTTCAGATCAAAGAACCAGCTAGAAAAGTTGAAGCCGTAAACTGGTTTCGCCAGAATCCGCATTTGTTGCAATTGGGGAATTTAGGTTTTGAAATTACCAAAAAAGACGGAAGTATTGCAAAACCGGAAGACATTAAAGCGATTGCCCAAAAATTAAATCTCTGGACAGGAGAAATCGAAAGTTATTTTGAAGTTGAAGGAGTTCCGGTTACCGTTTTGACGGTTTCACATCAGGAAAAAGATGCGATTGGAGTAAAAGTCAAATCGGATTTATTACAGCAAAAACGTTTAAAAATCAGTTTAAGAATTCCGTTTCCTACAGGCGATTGGGCAGACATGGGAACAAAATGGGAAGGTAAACAGGATTACAAAAGCACATTGGCAGAAAAATCAAAAACAGATGCTGTCGTAACGCATGTCATGGACAGTATATCATACAATGTCAATTTAAACTGGAAAGGAAATGCACAGATTAAAAAGACTTCAGATCACTATTTTGTGGTCGAAGCGTCCGATACAAATACATTAGAATTGAGTTGTCTTTTTACTTTAACCGATAAAAAAACACCCAATTCTTCTTTCACAGCTATTCAAAACAGCAGTATAAAAGGGTGGGAGGAATTTTGGAAAAGTGGTGCAGCAGTAGATTTTTCCGGAAGTACAGATCCTCGCGCCAAAGAACTGGAACGAAGAGTGATTCTTTCGCAATATTTAACCAAAGTACAATGTACAGGAAAAGTTCCGCCACAAGAAACAGGTTTAACCTATAATAGCTGGTATGGAAAACCGCATTTGGAAATGCACTGGTGGCATGGCGTTCATTTTGCACTTTGGAACCGACCGGAGCTATTAGAAAAAAGCCTTCCGTGGTATCAGAAAGTTTTTGATAAAGCCAAGAATATTGCCAAAAGACAAGGTTTCGAAGGAGCAAGATGGCAAAAAATGACTGATCCGGATGGAAATGAAAGCCCGTCATCTGTAGGATCGTTTTTGCTTTGGCAACAGCCACATTTTATTACCTATGCTGAGTTGATGTATCGCGCCAAACCAACTACAGGCACTTTAAATTTATACAGTGAGCGGGTTTTTGAAACGGCTAATTTTATGGCTTCTTTTGCGGATTACGATGCAAAAAATGACCGTTATGTTTTAGGACCGGGAGTTATTCCGGCACAGGAACGTTTTAAAGCGATGGAAACGTTTAATCCTACCTATGAATTAGCGTACTGGAACTGGGCTTTGAAAACGGCAATTATGTGGAAGAAAAAACTAAACCGGAAAGTACCTGAAAAATGGGAAACGGTTTTAGCGAAACTATCTCCATTGCCAGTAGCAGATCAGGTCTATCTGGCAACAGAAAGCGCAACCGATTCGTATACCAATCCCGAATTCAAAACAGATCATCCATCTGTATTAGGAACTTTCGGAATGCTTCCGGAAACGTCACTTTTAGATAAAAAAATCATGAAAAATACGTTTGACCTGGTTTGGAAAACATGGTCCTGGGATAAAACCTGGGGTTGGGATTTTCCAATGACAGCGATGGCTGCAGCTCGCTTGCAAATGCCTGACAAAGCAATTGATGCCTTGTTTATGAATGTAACCACGAATACGTATTTAAAAAACGGACACAATTATCAGGCAGAAAGATTAACGCTTTATCTTCCCGGAAATGGAGGATTACTAACCGCTGTTGCCATGATGTGTGCGGGTTGGGACGGTAGTACGGAACAAAATCCCGGTTTCCCAAAAGACGGAACCTGGAAAGTACAAAGCGAAGGGTTTAAGAAGATGTTTTGATTTTATGGCGCACGGATACCAGCCAAAACCCGTGTCATCTGTGCCCCATATTTAACCTATAAAAAACACCAATTATGAAGAATAAAATTTTACTATTATTTCTTTTGTCAACGGTGCTTTCATTCGCTCAAAGGCAAATGGAAAACCTGGATCGGGGTGTAATTGCCGTAAAAGATAAAGGACAGTTTTTTATTGGATGGCGGGTTTTAGGCACAGATCCTGATGATCTGTCTTTTAATTTATACCGAAAAAGCGGTACTAAAAAAGCCGTCAGATTAAACAATAATCCTATTACCGGAGCAACTAATTTCGTTGATACCAAAGCCAATAACCAGGAAGAAAATACCTGGTTTGTAAAAACAGTCTTAAAAGGAAAAGAAACGGATACAAAAGGAAGTTTTACCATTCCCGCCCAAAGCCCGGATAAACAGTACCTGTCAATTAAACTAAAACCGGTTGTGGGATATATCCCGAATGATCTTTCGGTGGGGGATTTAGATGGAGACGGAAGATATGACCTGATTGTTCACATGACAGGAAAAAGCCTGGATAATTCTTTTAAAGGAATTACGGATCCTCCAATATTTCAGGCATATACGTTGAACGGAACATTTTTGTGGCAGATCAGTCTCGGGAAAAACATCCGCGAAGGCGCACACTATACCCAATTTATGGTGTATGACTTAGATGGTGACGGAATTTCGGAGTTTGTTTGTAAAACCGCCGACGGTACAACCGATAGTCAGGATAATGTGGTTGGAGATCCTGCGAAAGATTGGGTCGACAGGGACGAAAAATCTCCCACCTATGGTAAAATTTTAAAAGGACCTGAATACCTTTCGGTTTTTGACGGAAGTACCGGCAAACTCATTACAACTACTGAATATATTCCGGAACGAGGTGATCTGGCAGGCTGGGGCGGAAGAGGCGGGAGCGGAGGAAATGATACAAAAGGAAATCGAATCGATCGTTTTACAGCTTGTATTGCATACTTGGACGGCATCCATCCCAGTGTGGTCATGTGTCGCGGTTATTACGGAAGAACGGTTTTGGCTGCCTGGGATTTTAAAAATAATCAACTGACTTCGAGATGGGTCTTTGATAGTAAAGATGCCGAAAACCCCTACTCCGGAATGGGAAATCACGGACTCACGGTTGCAGATGTTGATAATGACGGAAAAGACGAAATTATCTACGGATCGATGTGTGTGGATGATGATGGAAAAGGATTGTATACCACAGGATTCAGGCACGGAGACGCTTTGCATGTTTCCGATTTAGACCTTGATGTTCCGGGCTTGGAAGTTTTTGGAATTCATGAAATAGAAAACGGAACAACTGGCCCGGGCGTAACGCTATTTTCTGCAGCTGACGGAAAAGTTTTATTTACCGGTTCCCTAAATCAGGATGTGGGACGCGGCGTTGCGGATAATATCGACCCAACCAGAAAAGGAGCACAATGCTGGTGGTCAGGATCTCCGTATTTGCATGATATGAAAGGAAATGAAATAGGCAAGGTGCCCACTTCGACTAATTTTTTAATTTATTGGGATGGTGATTCTTCCAGAGAGCTTCTGAATTCTAATTATATCGATAAATACAATGCAGGCCGGTTGTTTACGGCAATAGGTGCAGCATCTAATAACGGTACCAAATCAACGCCGGCACTTTCGGCAGATATTCTGGGAGACTGGCGGGAAGAATTAATCCTGAGATCTGAGGATAATACGGAATTAAGAATGTATTCGACCACAATTCCAACCGAAATCAGGCAATATACTTTAATGCACGATCCGCAATACAGATTGAGTGTGGCCTGGCAGAATGTGGGTTATAATCAACCGCCTCATACGAGTTTTTATATGGGAAAAGACATGAAACCGGCCCCAAAACCAAAGATTGTTTTGGTAAAGGTTCAAAAGCAAAAAGATAAATAGGTCTTCTTGTAAGAAACGCAGTGAGGGAGATTTATATAATTACGAGTTTAAACTTCGTTGTGTTCAGGAAGTTCTAAAAAATAATTATTCAATTCGCTCGGTTGCAAGAGAGAATAATTTTACTGAGAGTAATTTCAGAAAGTGGGTTAACCTTTATACCCCTGGCAGGCCACGTTCGAATAAGACATAAAAAAGGTTAATTCCTAAAATTAAAAAGAGACTTCAGAGTCTCTTTTTGTGTATTAATAGGTCTTATAAATGATTATTTCGGAATTATTTATTGATTATTTTTTCGAGCCTTGCCATCATCTCATCTTTCTCCTTTAACATTCTTTCATACAAGGCAATCTTTTCTTCATGAAGTTTTAATAGTTGGTCAATTGGATGAAAGGTGCAATTATCATTTCTTTGATAACCATACAATACTGAACCATTATCAAACGTATTCGAAATGATATTCACCGCCTGCTCCTCATCAAAATTCTGAAAAGCTTCAACAGGAATTTTCAATGAATTTGAGATTTGCTTAAGTATGACATCTTCAATTATATCTTTTTGCTCGAGCATAGAAATTTTCTTTTGATTCCAGTCATTTCCCAGATCAAAAGCCAATGCTTCTTGTTTAATGCCAAGCATTTCTCTAAAGCGTTTTACATTTCTTCCCTGATGTATTTTCTGTTCCATAATGTGTGTCAAATTTCTGAAGGCTCAAAGATAAAGCCATTCGATTATAAATTCTGATTTTCAAAGATAAAAATTATCCAGTCAAATATTCATTTTATCAGATATTATCTACGTTTTCCGAACTGTTTATTTTTTTTAAAAGATAGAAACTCAGCCTAAAGACTTCTAATAAAATGCAGTCACATTAATATCGCCTTATGACTGGACAGGTAGTGCAGCAAAATCGCAAAGTAAAGTCTTTATATTAATACGGTACAACTTTGCTTTTATATAAAAAAGAAAGAAAACTTTGCGCCTTAGCGTCTTTGTGGCAAAAAAAACTCCTAAATCGAATTCCGGTCAATAAAATTAAACGGCACTTTAACCTGTCCTTTTTCTTTATTCAGAATCATTCGGGCAGCAGTTTCTCCCATTACATTAAAGTCAGTAGACATTACCGTTATGCCTAATAGTTCTTTCAAAGGGGTATCGTTATACGAGATAACACCAATATCTTTGCCTAAAACATATTCTTCATCGCGAATTTGTTTCATTAAATTCACCAGATCCGATTCTTCGATTGTAATAAATAAATCTCCTTTTTTAAGGATCATATCATCGTAGACTTCGCTCAGAATTTCAAAATTAATTTCATGTTCAACACAAAACTTTTTAAAACCATGTAAAATACGTCGCGGATAAGGATAAACTGCCTTTTCCGGATACACCAGAATTAGTTTTTTATACTTGGCTATTTTTGCAAGACCTTCTTTTAAAGCATTGTAAATGTCATTTTCAAAATCCTGATAAATCTTGATGATTTCGCCTTCCATTCCCAATTTAATATTATCCATTAAAACCAGCTTTTCGTCCGGGATTCTCTGGATTGCTTTTGCCACTTCATCTGTAAAACTTAGATGCTTTAATTCATCTGTTTTAAAGTGTGTTGTGATTACATAATAATCATAAGCGCCTTCAAATTTGTCCAGTAAGTTCAAAAACAAAGTTTCATCGCAATGGTAAATATGCAGGTCGGTATGTGCATTGGCTCCAAGGGTGTTAATAAAAGAACTGTATGTTTTCATTTTATAAGCGCTCAGTTTATTAAACAAAAACAAAATATTTACTTTAGATTCAAGTTTTGTGCGGGTAATATAATAGCCTTTTCCTCTGATTGAGGATATTATTTTTCGTTCTTTTAGAATATTATAAGCCTTTTCTACCGTGTCTCTCGACATATAGAATTCTTCGCTAAAGCTATTTATTGAGGGTATTTTTTGATTTATTTTTAAATTTCCGTTGGCGATATTCTGCAAGATAGAGTCTACAATTTGTTTGTATTTAGGAACTCTTGAATCTTCATCTATTTTAATCAGTTTAATCATTTTTGGTAGCTTATAAATTATATGACAACTTGCTGTAAAATCATTTTGACTTATAATTAATACAAAAGTTTAATCCGGAAACGCATGAATTATTTCATTTACCACTTTTCTCACAAAAGGATTGAAATAAAATAAGGCTTATTGTATGTTTCTGTTGATTTGTTTATTCAGGGCAAATTGAGGATATAATAATTACGAAATCGATTGCTAAAATAGAAATTTTAAATTTATATTTCCAATAAAATTGGGTAGTTCTTCTTGATAATCTTCAGTTTTAACATAAATAACAAAAGTATAAAGGATAGTACAGGACAGTTTTCTTTTTTACATTCTATTATTTTACAAAACCAAACTAACTATCGCATTAACCAAAAACAAAATTATTAATGGAATCATTATTAGGAATCATTTTTCACGCTATCGGAGGGTTTTCTTCGGGTAGTTTTTATATGCCTTTTAAGAAAGTAAAAAATTGGGCCTGGGAAAGCTACTGGATCGTTGGAGGTTTTTTTTCCTGGTTAATAGTTCCGCCCATTGCCGCTTATTTAACCATTCCAAATTTTGTTGATATTATCACAACTGCTTCCCCTTCAATAAAAGCTTTCACCTTTACAATGGGATTGATTTGGGGAATTGGAGGATTAACATACGGTCTGGGTGTTCGTTACTTAGGAATGTCACTGGGAAATTCTATCGTACTTGGATTTTGTTCTGCCTTTGGAGCTTTGGTTCCTTCTGTATATTACGATTTATACCCAACAGCCGGAAAAATTTCATTTAGCGATATGCTGGCCAGTTCAGGCGGACGCCTGGTTTTATTAGGTGTAGCCGTTTGTCTTGTAGGTATTGCCATATCAGGAAAAGCCGGAATGCTCAAAGAAAAAGATTTTGCAACAGGTCATGAAAACAAAGACAAGGATTTTAGTCTGGTAAAAGGTTTGATAATAGCCGTTATTTCGGGCGTTTTGAGTTCCTTTTTTAATTACGGAATCGAAGCCGGAAAACCAATGGCAGAAACAGCAGTCGCCTATGGCTGTAACCCCTTATTTCAAAATAATGTTACCTATATCGTTTTGATGTGGGGAGGTCTGACTACTAATTTTATCTGGTGTATGTACCTTAACTTCAGGAATAAAACTTTCTCGGATTATACGAATACAAAATCACCAATTGCCAAAAACGTACTCTTTTCGGCTATTGCAGGAACCATGTGGTTTTTACAATTTTTCTTCTACGGAATGGGGGAAAGCAAATTAGGAAATGGTGCAAGTTCATGGATTTTACACATGGCGACCATCATTCTGACGGCAAATTTATGGGGATTCTATTTAAAAGAATGGTCAGGAGTTTCTAAAAAAACAATAAGAACTTTTGGTTTTGGAATTGGATTAATTATGCTTTCGATTGTTTTAGTCGGAATTGGAAACTCATTATAAATACAGAAAATAAACAGTAAAACAAATATGTCCAATACAACAATGTCGAATATAAACACAAAAAATATGAATTTTAAGCATGTAAGCTATCTATGGGACGAGACTAAGGCAGCAGCATTAGCAGGAGATGAAGTGGCGCTTTTCATTTATCGTTCTAACTTACTGGGAGCTGATTTAAGACTAACAAATTACGGTGGAGGTAACACTTCGGTAAAAATTACAGATAAAGATCCGTTAACAGGAGAAAGCTCTGAAGTAATGTGGATTAAAGGTTCTGGCGGTGATATTGGTACATTGACAAAATCCGGTTGTGCTGCACTTTATTTAGACAGGCTTCGTAATCTGGAAAATGTATACCGCGGAATCGAATTTGAAGATGAAATGGTAGAATTGTTCAATCACTGTATTTTTGATTTGGCTTCAAAAGCACCTTCTATAGATACACCTTTGCATGGTTTTTTACCCTTTAAGCATATTGATCATTTACATCCTGATGCCGCAATTGCCATCGCTGCCGCAAAAGACGGAGCTAAAATTACCGAAGAATTATTCAACGGTGAAATTGGATGGGTGGGATGGCAACGTCCTGGTTTTGACTTAGGACTTCAATTAAGAAGCTGTCTGGAAGAAGCAGCCCAAAAAGGCAAAAAACTACGCGGTATTATGTTAGGTTCTCACGGTTTATTTACCTGGGGAGACACTGCATACGAAAGTTATATCAATACACTTGAAATAATTGAAAAATGCGCCGAGTATTTAGAAAACAACTACGGAAAAAAACGTGCTGTTTTTGGAGGTAAAAAAATCGAAAGTCTTCCGGAAGCTGACCGTAAACTAAAGGCGGCAAAAGTAGCTCCGGTTTTAAGAGGGTTTTGCTCATCAGAACGTCAAATGATTGGACATTATACAGATGATGCAAGAGTTCTGGAATTCATTAATTCTAATGATTTGTCAAAATTAGCACCATTAGGAACGTCTTGTCCGGACCACTTTTTAAGAACAAAAATAAGTCCTTTGGTTTTAACCTTAGATCCAAACGAAGATTTATCTGATATCAATGCCGTTAAAGCAAAATTAGCACCTGCTTTTGAAGCTTACAGAGCCTTATACAAAGATTATTACAATGCTTGCAAAAAATCAAATTCGCCGGCAATGCGTGATCCAAATCCGGTAGTGATTTTATATCCCGGAGTGGGTATGTTTACGTTTGCCAAAGATAAAACGATGGCACGTTTAGCATCAGAATATTATATCAATGCCGTAAATGTAATGAAAGGGGCAGAGGCAGTTTCAGAATATACTTCCTTACCACATCAGGAAGCTTTTGATATTGAATACTGGTTGCTGGAAGAAGCAAAATTACAACGTATGCCAAAACCAAAAGCCTTATCCGGAAGAGTTGCTGTTATTACAGGTTCTGCCGGAGGAATTGGTAAGGCAATTGCGAAAAAATTTGCTCAGGAAGGGGCTTGTGTAGTGATTAATGACATCAATGAAGAGCGTTTAGAACAAGCGACCGCAGAGTTTATTAAATTATTTGGTAAAGATGCTGTTTCAAGCACTTTATTGAATGTAACGGATGAAAAAAGTACAGAAAAAGCATTAGACGAAGCTTGTTTAGCTTTTGGTGGTGCTGATATTATAGTGAATAATGCCGGAATTAGTATTTCTAAATCTATTGCAGAACACACTCTTGAAGAATGGGACAGGCTATATGACATTCTGGTAAAAGGGCAGTTTATTGTGTCTAAAGCCGGAATCGAAGTAATGCGCAAACAAGGATTTGGCGGAGACATCGTAAACATTGTTTCTAAAAATGCTGTCGTAGCAGGTCCAAATAATCCGGGTTACGGTTCGGCAAAAGCAGCTCAGGCACATTTAACACGTTTAATGGCTGCTGAACTTGGAGCAGATAAAATTCGTGTAAATACAGTAAATCCTGATGCAGTAATCTCAGACTCCAATATTTGGTCCGGAGGCTGGGCAGAAGGTCGTGCAAAAGCCTATGGTATCACGGTAGAAGAACTGCCGGCTTACTATGCAAAACGCACGTTATTGAATGAAATTATATTGCCCGATGATATTGCAAACGCTTGTTACGCTTTTGTGGGTGGTTTACTGGGTAAATCAACAGGAAATGCGCTAAACGTAGATGGCGGAGTATCAATGGGCTTTTACAGATAAGTTGTTTAAGTTTTTATAAGTTTGTTTAAAACAAAAGTGGTTTTTTGTGATCTAACGTTCGATAACATTTGAACGTTAGATTTTTTTTAAATATAAAAACACTGAGAAAACCAACAAAATAGCATAAAATAGTAACGTTAAACCAGAGTTCAATTTATATAATTAAGCTGAAAAAGTTATTGAGCACATAGAACATAGATTAGAATTAAGTTAAAGGTATTTGTTGAAAGCCATAATATTGACTCCAGTCAAACGCCTTTTATAAACCAGGAAACCTATATTTCTATGTGGTAAAAAAAAACATATTAAAGCTTTAATTATATATATTGTAATCTCTATTAAAAGATAAAATAATATGTTAATCGAATCAGGCAATATTGAATCTCATAACGAGGATTTATTAAAAAAACATCAGAATAAATTTGCTTTCACCATATCAGAAATTGGTGAAACAGAATCAATTATTAAAAAACTAATCGATTTTCAAATTGCAATTCCATCGTGGGCACTAGGAACCGGAGGAACAAGATTTGGTCGTTTTGCAGGAGGCGGAGAACCACGTTCGATAGAAGAAAAAATTGAAGATGTAGGTTTGCTTCATGCTTTAAACAATGCTTCCGGTGCTATTTCATTACATATTCCGTGGGATATTCCACAGGATTACAAAGCCATAAAAAACCTGGCAGCACAGCACAATTTAAGATTTGATGCCATGAATTCGAATACGTTTCAGGATCAGGCAAATCAGGAACATTCGTATAAATTCGGATCATTACAAAACGTAAACAAAGCAGTTCGTAAACAAGCGATCGCACATAATATCGAAGTCATTAAACACGGAATCGAATTGGGATCAGAATCACTAACAATTTGGTTAGCCGATGGATCCTCTTTTCCGGGACAGTTAAACTTTAGAAAAGCCTACCAGAATACCTTAGAAAGTTTAGAAGAAATCTACGATGCATTGCCTTCAAACTGGAAATTGTTTTTAGAATACAAATGTGCTGAGCCTAACTTTTATTCTACGACTGTAGCAGATTGGGGGCAATCTTATTCGTATGTAAAAAAACTAGGCGATAAAGCACAGACTTTAGTCGATTTAGGACATCATTTGCCCAATGCTAATATCGAACAAATCGTTTCTTTATTATTAATGGACAATAAATTAGGAGGGTTTCATTTTAATGATTCAAAATATGGAGATGACGATTTAACAGCCGGAGCATTAAAACCCTACCAATTGTTCTTGATCTTTAATGAATTAGTTGAAGGAATGGACGCCAGAGGAATGAACCATGCCAAAGATTTAGGCTGGATGATTGATGCTTCTCACAACATAAAAGATCCTTTAGAAGATTTATTACAATCTGTTGAAGCCATTATGATTGCTTATGCGCAGGCACTTTTAGTAGACAGAAAAGCTTTAGAAATTGCTCAGGAAGAAAATGATGTAGTAAAAGCACAGGAAATTTTGCAAAATGCTTTCCGTACAGATGTTCGTGCCCTGGTTGCCGAAGCCCGTTTACGTTCAGGAGCAGCATTAAATCCGGTTGAATTGTACCGCAGTCTTGCCGTAAGAAAAAATCTGGTAGGAGAAAGAGGTTTAAAAACGATGGCTACAGGCTTATAAAAAACAGCATAATGAATGTAGTTGCAATTTTTGATATTGGTAAAACAAACAAAAAGGTATTTTTATTTGATGAAAACTATAAAATTGTTTGGGAAAAATCAGTTAATCTTGACGAAACGGTTGATGAAGACGGTTTTCCCTGCGAAGACATAGAAGTACTCAAAAACTGGATATTCGAAAGATTAGCAGAAATAAAAAACCTATCGGATTATATTCTAAAAGCCATCAATTTTAGTACTTATGGCGCTAGTTTTGTCTACATTGATAAAGAAGGAAATGTTTTAACTCCTCTGTATAACTATTTAAAAGAGTATCCGGAGGAGTTAAAAAACGACTTTTATAAAAAATACAAAGGAAAAGAAGTTTTTGCAGTAAAAACAGCTTCTCCCGTGTTAGGAAGCCTGAATTCAGGAATGCAAATTTACAGACTGAAAGAAGAAAAGCCGGAATTATTCAAGCAGGTAAAGTACTGTTTACATTTACCACAATATTTGAGTTTTCTATTGACCCATGAAGCTTATGCTGACATTACAAGCATTGGATGCCATACCAATCTTTGGAATTTTAAGAAAATGAAGTATCATAAATGGCTCAAAAACGAAAATATTTCGGCTAAAATTCCGCCAATTCATCACGGAAAAGACATCATCAAAAAAGAAAACGGATTAGCTATTGGTGTTGGATTACACGACAGTTCATCAGCCATTATTCCCTATACCATAAACTTTACCGAGCCTTTTGTCTTATTATCAACCGGAACCTGGAGTATTTCACTAAACCCGTTTAATAATAAACGATTAACTTTTGAGGAATTACAAAACGATTGCTTGTGCTACATGCAATATACAGACAAACCGGTAAAAGCTGCCCGTCTTTTCTCAGGCAATGAACACGAAGTGCAAACCAAAAAACTGGCAGAACATTTTAAAGTTCCTGTAGATTCTTATAAAGATATTTACTTTGATAAAAATGTGGTGGCAAATTTAAGAGCTTTGAATTTTCAAATCCTTTATCCTAAAAAATACGATTTTGATATTCTAAAAGAATGTCCGTTTCAAAAAAGAGACTTTTCTTCTTTTAAAAGTTACGAAATTGCGTATCATCAATTGATGTTGGATTTGGTTGAACAACAGGTTTTTTCGACTAATTTAGTGGTGCATAATAGTCCTGTAAAGAAAATTTTTGTAGATGGAGGATTCAGCAAAAATTCAATTTTTATGAATTTACTGGCAGAAGCCTTTCCGGATGTAGAAGTATACGCTGCTTCTATGGCGCAGGCAAGTGCTTTGGGTGCCGCGTTAGCGATTCATCAAAACTGGAATCCTAAACCCATTCAGAACGATTTAATTGATTTGAAATTTTACAAGCACTAGAGAGAGCTTCAATTAAAAATTGAGAATTAAAAATTAAAAATTTCTTTATTTGCGATATTTGTGCAAATAAAAGGGATGGGATAAAATTAATCTCGCAAAGGCGCAAAGTTTTTTACAAAAGTTCCGGAGGAACGACCTATTTTGTAGCAACGGATTTTAATCCGATGCGGTTGAATAGTTAAAAAATGAAAATCTGCAGAAAAATATTTTAATACATAGAAATATAGATTTTAGGTATAAAAAACGTTCTAAAAAGAAATACATTTCTATCACATAGTGCTATGAGTTTTATTTAAAGTGAAACGTTTTTTTACTTTTTCTACAACGATGTTCCTATGTGTTTAAAAATAATAATACATTAATATGAAAATCGGATTATTTATACCGTGCTATGTCGATCAGTTTTACCCGAAAGTAGCTATTGCCACGTATGAGCTTTTGCAAAAATTAGGTTGCGAAGTTCATTTTCCGATGGGACAAACCTGTTGCGGGCAACCGATGGCAAATAGCGGATACCAATATTTAACCAAAGGCTGCGATGCTAATTTTATCGCTAATTTTACGGGATTCGATTATATAGTTTGCCCTTCCGGAAGTTGTGTTTTACATGTTAAAGAGCATTTACATGACGAGAAACAAGAAGAAGTCGCAGCAGAAATGCGAAAGAAAGTATTCGAATTAACCGAGTTTATTACTGATATTTTAAAAGTGGATTCGATAGACGGAAATTTCCCGTACCGAGTAGGAATGCACGTAAGCTGTCATGGTCAGCGCGGATTAAAACTTTCGCAAATGACAGAGCTTAATGCGCCATTTTTCTCAAAACCCGAGCAATTATTACATAATATAAAAGGGTTGGACCTGGTTTCTTTGTCCAGAAAAGATGAATGTTGTGGTTTTGGAGGAACATTTTGTGTGACCGAAGAAGCGGTGTCGGTAAAAATGGGACAAGACCGAATCAAAGATCATGAAAATCATCAGGTTGATTATATTACCGGTGGCGATATGTCGTGTTTAATGCATTTAGAAGGCATTCTGAAAAGACAAAAAAGCCCGATAAAAACCATTCATATTGCCGAAATATTAAATTCACTGGAAAATTAAAAGTAAACGTTGGCTATAATTTTAACCGCAAAGTGCGCTAAGAAAAATACGCAAGGTTCGCTAAGATAAAAAAGTAGCTTTGCGAACCTTGCGTAAAACCTTGCAAACTTTGCGGTTAGATAATAACCATCATAAATATTTTAAAATTGACTTTCAAATAATAAAGATGTCATCAGAAAAAGTTATACCACACAGCGAAGCAGCAACACGTTTTAACAAAGATACAGAACGCGTCAACTGGCACGATGAAACACTTTGGTTTGTTCGCGAAAAACGTGATAAATCAGCACATCAAATCGCTGATTGGGAATTGCTTCGCGAAACCGCTTCACAAATTAAAAATAATGTACTTTCTAATATTCATGATTATTTGATTGAGTTTGAAGCAAACGCCCAGAAAAACGGCATTATTGTACATTGGGCAGCCGATGCCAAAGAACATAACGAAATCGTGCATTCGATCATGGCAAAACATGAGGTGAAGCAAATGGTGAAATCAAAATCAATGCTTACCGAAGAATGTCATTTGAATGATTATCTGGCAGAAAAAGGCATCGAAGTCATCGATTCGGATTTAGGAGAATATATTGTGCAGCTTCGTAAAGAACCTCCAAGTCATATTGTTTTACCTGCCATTCACCTTAAAAAAGAAGATGTAAGCGAAACTTTTCATGAACATTTAGGTACAGAAAAAGGAAACATAGATCCTCAGTATTTAACTGAATCGGCTCGTTTGAGTTTAAGGAATACCTTCTTAACCCGCAAAGTCGCTTTAACCGGAGTAAACTTCGCTATTGCAGAAACGGGCGAAATTGTGGTGTGTACCAACGAAGGAAATGCAGATATGGGAGCTCATCTTGCTGATGTTCATATTGCCTGCATGGGATTCGAAAAACTGATTCCGCAACGCAAACATTTAGGCGTTTTCCTGAGATTATTGGCCAGAAGTGCCACAGGACAGCCTATCACTACTTTTTCAAGTCACTTTAAAAAACCAAGAGAGGGAAAAGAACTTCATATTGTGATTGTCGATAACGGCAGAAGCACACAATTAGGAAGAGAAGATTTTAGAAACTCCCTAAAATGCATTCGCTGTGGTGCGTGTATGAATACATGTCCCGTTTACAGACGCAGTGGCGGACACAGTTATCACAATGCCGTTGCAGGACCAATTGGTTCTATACTGGCACCCAATTTAGACATGAGCAAAAATGCCGACTTACCATTTGCCAGTACACTTTGTGGTTCTTGCACCAATGTTTGTCCGGTAAAAATTGATATACACGACCAATTGTACAAATGGCGTCAGGTTTTGGTAAAAGAAGGACATACGCCAACATCGAAAACCATTGCGATGAAAACGATGGCAACCGTTCTGGCAAATCCGGCTATTTTTAATATTGCCGGAAAATCCGGTCGTTTTGTAATGAAAAATATTCCCGGACTCGTCAATAATAAGATGAATAAATGGTACGATCAGCGCGAGATGCCTGATGTTCCCGAAGAATCTTTTAGAGAATGGTACAAGAAAAATTCAAGAGAAGCAAAAGCAAAAGAAAATGAGTAGCAAAGCGGAAATTTTAAATAAAATAAAGCAAAACCAACCGGCTTTTATTACAGACTTGCCTGATCTGAATCTTTTAAATTCAGACAATCCTGATGTGCTTGCAACGTATAAAACCGTACTGAAAAATATTGGTGGCGATCCTGTAGAAGTTGCCGATTATGCTGAAATCATTCAGTACATAAAAGCAAATTATGCGATCGAAAAACGTATCATAACGACAATTCCGGAACTTTCAGAAATTGCAGTTTTAGACTGGACCCATGATGATCCGCATTCGCTTCAGGACGTAGAATTAAATGTTATAAAAGCTCATTTTGGCGTAGCCGAAAATAGTGCGCTATGGGTTACAGACGATTTATTAGGACAACGTGTTTCGCCTTTTATTGCACAATATCTGGCTATTATAGTACATAAAAAAGATATTCTTGCCACCATGCATCAGGCTTACGAAAGAATCGGTAATCAGGAATATGGTTTCGGGACTTTTATCGCCGGACCGTCTAAAACAGCCGATATCGAACAATCATTGGTTTTAGGAGCCCACGGGGCAAGAGGATTAATCGTTTTTATGTTGGATTAAAAAATCGTTGGGTATAATTTTTCATGCACATAAGGTAGCTTTTATGTGGTAAAAGTAATTATATCCAATGAGTTCATTATAAAAACGACTCAAATTTATTTGGAGTCTACTAAAGCCAGGTATTTTATCTTCTTTAGCCATTTTAATCTGTCACTTTTATTTAATTCATTAAGAGGTCCAATAAAATTACTTGTAATGGGAGCTATCCCGCAGTAACCTAAAATTCCTTCTTTTAATTGTACAAGCCCGCTTGACTTATAGATTTCTTCATACATAGTTAGGGATAAATCGCCTGCCGTTGTAATAATTCGTCCTGTCTTTCCTTTTAATAATCCTTCGGTAACACCTTTTTCATCCTTCTTGAAGGTAATACCTGGAAGAAATGCCCTGTCGAAAAAACCTTTCATAATTGCCGGAATACCCAGCCACCACATAGGATGTATCCATACCGTATGTTCACTCCATTGAATGTCTTCTAAGGCTTTTACCAAGTCAGGTTCCAATTCCATTCTTTGAGAATAACCGAACTGTAAATTAGGATTGAAATCCAGCGCTCCGATAGCGATATAGCGAACTTCTGAACCGGCTTCCCTAGCAGAATTAATATAAGAATCTACAATAGCACTGTTTAAGTTTTCTTTGCCAGGATGCCCATTTATAATTACTATTTTTTTCATTTTTGCGGATCTAAAATTTTATTGTATAATTTAACTTGTTGGGTATAAAAAGTATCGGATAATGAACACGGGAAAAAATCAAAGGCATGTACAGCTCCTCGTATTTCCAATAAATCAACCACAATACCGGCTTGCTGTAATTTTATGGTATATTTTTTCCCTTCGTCTTTCAGTGGGTCCAATTCGCATACTATGATCGTTGCATTTGGTAAATCTTTGAAATTTTCTTCCAATAGTGGGACTGCATATTTTGGTGGCTGGATTATTAGCTGCGGTAAGTAATGTTTCCACATCCATTCTGTTGCTTTTTTGGTTTGCATAGGAGCATTTGCTAAGTCTTGCATTGATTGGGTTTTCAGGCGATGATCCATTGGTGGATAAAGTAAATACTGGTGCTGGATTTCTACTTGCTTTTTATCTCTTGCCAGATGGGTAACAGAAGCTGCAATAGTCGCTCCGGCACTGCTTCCGCCTATCAGAATATTGTTTTTATCCCCTCCGATATTTCCGGCATATTTAGACAACCACAACAGTGTATCATATCCATCTTCCATAGCAGCAGGAAAAGGATGTTCAGGCGCCAATCTGTAATCGACAGACACAATTACTGCATTAATATCAATTGCTAGTCTGAAAAATAAAAAATCATATTGCTCTGGAGTTCCGTAGATAAAAGCTCCTCCATGAAAATAAAGCAATACGGGTAAAATACCTTTATCGGAGGGTTTGTATGTTCTTAATGGTATAGTACGTTTATTTTGGGAAGAAGGAATCTGAATGTTTTCGACATGTAACTGATCGGGCATTTCAAGAGATTGTTCCTTTAATGATAAGGTAAGTTCCTCGGCTCTAATTTGCGCAGGATTACTTTCCAGCAAACTTTCATAATCTATCTGCATATAGTCACTTTTGGTAATGGCTTGCCAAAGGTTGCTGTCTATATTCTTCAAATTGGTATTTTTCATATTCAGTGATTTTTATAATCCCACACAATCTTAATTTATAATGTTTAATTGTGTCTGGCAAAAATAGACTGGTAAAGCGTCTTCTAACAGGTATATTTCAAGTGTATTTGGGTATCTTTGCCACATGGCAAGAGAAAACATTTACCAATCGCTCGAAGTATTTTATGAAAAAATAGATGTATGTCCATTACGTGACAGACAGTTTAACTTCTTTGAAATGGTTTATGTCATATCCGGTAATGGAAGCTATTCTACAAATGGAAATAAAGTCGATTACACATTAGGAGACTTATTTTTGACTACGCCCAATGATTGCCATGAATTTGACCTGTACAGTATTTCTGAGTTTATAGTCGTTCGTTTTGGCGAAAATTATATTAAAGAATATCAATGGAAAAGTATTGACCATATCGAATGCCTCTTGTATTATGCTTCTCATTTGTCAGGTTCAGTTTTGGCGAGCCATCACGATAAGCAAATGGTTCATATCCTTACGCAACAGCTACAACATACTATTGAACATAACAATATTTATAACCAGGACTTGATTCGTCATTTAGTAAATGCGATTATTGTGATAGCTGCAAGGAACATATCAGCGGTAAAACCAAAAAATATTTCTCCCAATGCAGATGTGCGTATTCTGCAAATACTGGATTATATTCAAGAGCATATACGTACTCCGGAACGCTTGAAAATAGCTGTAATGGCAGAAGTATTTGGTTTATCGCCAACTTATCTGGGCAGCTATTTTCGTAAACAATGTGGAGAAACCATTCAGTATTATATTTCTTCTTACAGAATCCGCCTGATAGAGCACAGACTAAAATTTAGCGATAAAAGAGTTCATGAGATAGCAGATGAATTTGGGTTTGCAGATGAAAGTCATGTCAATAAATTTTTTAAAAGACACAAAGGAATGAGCCTTAAAAGTTTTAGAATGAATGGAATAAAAAAAAGCTCTGCAGGTTAGTTAAGGATGCAGAAAGATTGTACTTCTTGTTCGTAGAACAAAGCACATCATTAGCAGTTTACAGTGTTTTTTGAGGATCACTGTTTTTGATTAAGATATTTCAGTCCTAAGTTGCAAACATCAAATAAAAGTTTAATTTTACCCTATTATATTCCCTTCCCGCTTGTCAGTGCAAAATAATCCTTCCTAATTATTTTGACAGGTTGTTGGTCTAAGAAGGTATTTTTTTTGAAAATTCATTTTCATTTACATAAACTTATAATTCATGTATTCACCTGTAAAATATATTTTGCTGCTTTTTTTAGCATCATTAAGTTTAGTTTCCTGTAGTCAAAAACAGGGAGATAAAATAAAGGTAGGTTTCTCGCAAGCCATGACCACAGACGATTGGCGCAAACAAATGACCAGTTCGATAAAAATTGAAGCGTCGTTGAGGCCTGAAGTCGATTTAAAAATTAGCGATGCCAATAATAATATTAGCAAACAAATCGAAGATATAGAACGATTTATAGCCAATAAGGTAGATGTTATTATTGTATCTCCAATCCAGTCGAAACCCTTAACTGCCGTTGTTGAGAAGTCCATTAAAGCCGGAATTCCCGTTCTTGTGGTAGACCGTAAAATAGATGGGGAAAATTACACCGCTTATCTTGGGGCCGATAATATTGAAATTGGAAGAATTGCCGCCCGATATATCATTTCTCACAGTAAAGGTTCAGGCAAAATCGTTGAAATTACAGGGGCAAACGGTTCTTCGCCGGCGTATGAACGCAGCCTTGGATTTGATCAGATCATTAAAGGCAATAAACGTTTTAGTGTTGTGAATACTATTCACGGCAATTGGGAAAAAGAGTCTGTAAATGCACCGTTAAAAAATATTCTTTTACAAAATCCTGATATTGAATACATTTTCGCCCATAACGATCGTATGGCATTAAGCGCATGGGAAACTGCCAAAACGGTTGGATTAGAGAATAAAATCAAATTTTTGGGTGTTGATGGATTAAATTCTGTGAATGGCGGGATCGAATTGGTAAAAAGTGGTGTTCTCAACGGAACTATTTTATATCCAACAGGAGGAAATGAAGCATTGAAACTGGCTCTGAAAATGTATCATAAAGAGCCCATTTCTAAAAATAATATCCTTAATACCATTGTTATCGACCATAACAATGCTGAAATTATCGAAAACCAAATGGACAAGGTAGATCAGCAGCAAGCCGTTATAGAGTCACAGCAAGGGGCAATCAAGGTTCAGGAAAGAGAATATGCTTCGCAAAATAATCTGGTGCGGTTGCTGAGTTTTTTCCTCGTGATTATTTTGAGTCTGACCGTTTACAGTATTTATTCGACCATTTCTATCTCGAAAAAGAAAAAACAGCTGGAAAGCATCAATCAAACCGTAATCAATCAAAATAATGAGATTCAGGAAATGGCAAAGATTGCAGCAAAAAGCAACGAAGCAAAACTGAATTTCTTTACCGGACTTTCGCATGAATTTAAAACACCCATAACTTTGATTATGAGTTATGTGGAGTCCCTGATCGAAAATGAAAAAATCAAAGGAACCGCACTTATTGACGAGGTAAAACTCATTCATAAAAATTCAAACCGATTACTCAGATTAATAAATCAATTGCTGGATTTTAGAAAAATAGAGGAGCAAAAATTTACTTTAAGAGCCTCAAGTACCAATATGTACAATTTTACTAACGAAGTAATGACCAATTTTAAAGGAGAAGCTGCGCGTAGAAATATTGATTTTCAGCTGACTATCAAAAATAAAAATCTGGAGTTATTTATCGATAGGGGATTAATGGACAAAGTGTATTTCAATTTGCTTTCTAACGCTTTTAAATTTACGCCTGATAACGGAAAAATAAACATTTCAATTATCGAAAATCAGGACAATACAGTAAAAATTAGTTTTAAAGATTCCGGAATTGGAATCCCTGAAAATGAATGGTCTAACGTATTTAGTCCGTTTTTTAAAGCTTCAAACAATAATAAAAACAGTTCTGGAATTGGGCTTCACTTATCCAAAGAATTTGTGCTCTTGCATCACGGAACAATTGAGCTTAAATCGAAACAGGGAAGCGAGTTTGTCATTACTTTATTAAAAGGAAGCAGTCATTTGCAGCCTTCAGAAATGGTAAATCAAGCCGAAAACCTAAACATCACTCCAAATTTAATAACAGACAATCTTGATATAGAACCTGATTTTAAAGAAGTACATGCAATTGCTGAATCAGAGAAATATTCGCTTTTGATCATAGAAGATAACATTGATCTGGTTACATTCTTAAAAGCAAAATTATCCGTTGAATATATGGTGTATTCTTCTGACGGAAGCGATGCTATCGAAAAAACAATGGAAATTGTCCCGGATATCATCATTTGCGATATCAATCTGGTTGAGAAAGACGGTTATGAAATCAGTAAAGAATTAAAGAAGGATTTACGCTCTTCACATATTCCAATTATCATTCTGACAGCACAAAGCAATAAAGAATCTGTATTGAAAGGCTTGCAGAGTGGAGTAGATCAATATCTGACCAAACCTTTTAGCCTTTCGATTTTAAAACAATCTATTTCGAGTTTGCTTTTCAACAGAGAAAAACTGCGTTATTATTATACCAATAATATTTATCGTATTGAGCCTGAATCTAAATTTGGAAATCAGGAACAAACTTTTATTACTAAAATGAATGATATTATTAAACTCAATGTTGAAAATCCTAAATTTTCTGTAGAAGATTTAGCAGATAAGTTAAGTGTTTCAAGAGTTCAATTGTACCGCAAGGTAAAAGCAATTATCGGAATCAATATTAGCGATCATATCAATAATGTTAAATTAGAGAAAGCCGCAGAGCTTTTGAAGTCAAATCAGATGAATATTTCTGAGATTGCATACTCTCTTGGGTTCTCTTCTCCAAACTATTTTTCTACTGCTTTTAAGAATAAATTTGGAGTTTCTCCTAAAGAATATAAAAACGATAATTATTAATGCGTTTTTGGTATTGTTTTTTTTGAGTAGAAAGTTCATCTCAATTGTTTTATTGTAAGCTTTTTTTTTAGCCGTATGTGCCCAATAATCAATACAGAGAATACCTAACAGGTTTTTGAAACCTGTTAGGATAACAACAGAAATTTGAAGTTTTTAAAAAATTTGTGACTTTGGAGATTTGCTCGCCATAATAAATAGGATAGCAATATCTGAATTGCCTCCAACTTCAGCTCAATGTCATTAAGTTAAGGAAAAAACAATAAATGATTTAATATTTTTGATTAACGATTTTTGATTTCAGATGTGTGAAACAGCATAAAATCGACAATCCTGTTATTTATACCCATAAAGATTTGAAAGCCTACAATTTGTGTCGTTAGGCACTAAATATAGGTAGTAATAAGGAATCGGAATAAATCTAGCGTGCCGTAGGTACGCAATAGTTATGATTTTGTGGCGTACCTGCGGCACGCCAACGTATTTCTAATCTTTAATAACTGCCAATATTTAGTGCCTGGCGGCACATTTCAACTCTTAGTTCGCATTATTCACAATTATCAAAATAGCTTAACTTAATGACATTGAGCTTCAAATGGAGGTTAGAGAATTGATATTAAATAGGCTTTAGCCAAAATGTTCCGCTATATGGGCTAGATTCATTCTTGCTTTTATTTTATAACTTCAGCTTAAACCGGAACCGATTCAAAATGTAAAATTTATAATAAAATGTAAATTTTTTTGTACTTATAGTTTTTAACAACTTAGAACCTCAGAACCTTTGTTACTTTATGCCTTTTTTTAAATAATTTCATGTATCAATTTTGTACAAGATGTAACAAAATCGAAACTACACGGTTTTCGTAAATAAAATTTAATATATGTAAAGGCTTGTAAATAAATGTCTTGAGTTAAATATGTCAAACTATCAATAATTATAGAATTAAATTGTAACATCATTAAAAACAAGTTGTTTTTTTTGCGGATATCTTAGCAATAAGTTTTTAATACATCTACAATGAATAAGATATTGATTTGGTCTGTTACTGCTGCACTGGCAGGTTTTCTATTCGGTTTTGATACCGTAGTTATTTCTGGAGCTGATAAACAATTACAGCTTTTATGGCATTCATCTGATGCTTTTCACGGTTCTGTTGTTATGGCAATGGCACTTTGGGGAACTGTTATAGGAGCCATTTTTGGCGGAATTCCAACCAATAAAATAGGTCGTAAAAAAACATTGTTCTGGATCGGAATTTTGTATTTCATTTCAGCCATTGGCGCTGCTTTTGCAAACGATCCTTATGTATTTGCCGCTTTCAGGTTTATAGGCGGTTTAGGAGTTGGTGCTTCAACCATTGCCGCTCCGGCTTATGTGTCAGAAATCGCTCCGGCAGACAAACGCGGACGATTGGTAGCGCTGTATCAGTTCAATATTGTGTTAGGTATTTTAATTGCCTTTATATCCAATTACTTTTTAAAAGATATTGGAGAAAATGCATGGCGCTGGATGGTGGGAGTTCAGGCGATTCCATCTCTTATTTATATTCTTTTCATCCTTACAATTCCGGAAAGTCCAAGATGGTTATTGTCTAAAAACCGTGATGAGGAAGCCCGTAAAGTTTTGTTTCAAATTGATCCCACTGCAGATCTTGCCGCTATTATGGATGATTCCCGAGAAAACGGAGTTACCAAACATGAAAATATCTTCATGAAAAAATACCGTTTTCCGTTAATGCTGGCTTTTTTAATTGCCTTTTTCAATCAGTTTTCAGGAATCAATGCCTTTTTATATTATGCCCCAAGAATTTTTGAAGAAGCAGGTTTAGGACAAAATACCGCTTTACTAAGCAGCATCGGAATAGGGATTACGAATCTTATATTTACCTTAATCGGAGTAGCATTAATTGACAAATTAGGAAGAAAGTTGTTAATGTACATTGGCTCTGTGGGATATATTATTTCCCTTGGATTAGTCTCTGCTTCGTTTTACTACAATTGGGGGGGATTATCAGTACCTGTTTTCCTTTTCTTATTTATCGCTTCGCATGCCATTGGTCAGGGAGCTGTGATATGGGTTTTTATTTCAGAAATTTTTCCAAACCATATTCGTGCCTCAGGACAAGCTTTCGGGAGTTCTGTACACTGGGTTTTGGCGGCCATTATTCCATCTTTAATTCCGATGCTTTTTTCAGAAATCGGACCTGAAGTCGTATTCTTAATTTTTACGCTCATGATGGTGCTGCAATTAGTGTTTGTAGCGTTTATGATGCCGGAAACTAAAGGAATCTCCTTAGAAGTATTAAGTGAAAATCTAACCAGAAAAAATATCAAAAAACATGACATCAAAGAAACATCTGCCGCTGGCATTTTATAGTGCTGTATTATTATCGATAGGAGGCTGTAAACCGTATACGGCTGTTGCACAAACCACTGCTGTTTCAACAAGCAATGCTACAGAAGAAAAAATGTACCGTCCTAATTTTCATTTTACTCCAAAAAAAGGCTGGATGAATGATCCTAACGGAATGTTTTATGCCGATGGATATTATCATTTGTATTACCAGCATTATCCGGAGAAAAGTGTTTGGGGCCCGATGCATTGGGGACATGCGATTAGTAAGGATTTAATTAAATGGGAGGAACAGCCCATTGCTATTTATCCGGACAAAGACAAATATATCTTTTCAGGTAGCGCTGTTGTAGATATCCATAATACATCAGGTTTAGGTACCGGAAAAAAGGCTCCAATTGTAGCGATTTATACGCTGCACGATATGACCAAAGAAAAAGAAGAAAAGATTGATGTTGAACAGCAGGATATTGCATATTCGAATGACAATGGTTTTACATGGCAGAAATTTGAGGAAGGAAATCCTGTCATTAAAAACCCCGGAATTCGTGATTTTCGTGATCCAAAAGTAAATTGGGATGAGACCCATCAACAATGGATCATGGCTTTGGCAGCACAAGACCGTACACAGTTTTATGCCTCTAAAGATCTTAAAAACTGGAAGTATTTATCTGAGTTTGGAAAAAATATTGGAGCGCACGGAGGGGTTTGGGAATGTCCTGATTTCTTTGAGATCAAAGTAGAAGGCACTAATGAAACCAAATGGGTTTTAATTCAGAATCTGAATCCGGGAGGAGCAAACGGCGGTTCAGGAACGCAATACTTTATTGGTGATTTTGACGGAACAACTTTCACATTAGAATCTAATTTTGCTAAAAAAGTACAACAGGAAAAAACGGTCTGGCTCGATTACGGAAAAGATAATTATGCGGGAGTTACCTGGAATAATGTTCCTGCTGCAGACGGTCGCCGCTTATTTATCGGCTGGATGTCAAATTGGGATTATGCACAACAAGTTCCAACACAATCCTGGAGAAGCAGTACAACAATTGCGCGTGAACTTCAGATAATAAAAAAAGGAAACGATTATACTTTGATTAATAATCCTGTAAAAGAAATCAACAAATACATTGCTAAAACAATCACAGTAAAAAGCCTGAAAGGAAAAGGAAAATTAGCTGTTACCGAAGCAGGAAAAATTGATTTAACTAAGGCAATAATTAATTTCAGTATAAAAAATCTAAAACAGGATACATACACTTTTACACTTTCAAATGCAAGCGGAGAAGCGGTGACTTTTGGAATCAATACTACAGATCACTATTTATTCGTGGATCGTTCGAAATCAGGAAAAATTGATTTCTCAGAAAAATTTGCTTCAACAATTACCAAAGCAGCCTTAGACGGAAATCAAAAAGAAGGTGTTTTTAAAATCATTCTGGATAAAACGTCTATGGAGCTATTTTACAATAATGGAGAAAAAGTAATCACCGAAATCTTTTTCCCAAACCAGCCTTATACATCACTTTCTGTTTCTTCAAAGAGTGGGGTCGAGCTGAGCAACTTAGAAATTAACCAATTAAATATAAACTAACCTTAAAACCAAAACCACTAACTATGAAAACCAAACTCATTTATTTTCTATTCTTCTTTTTTCCCGTGCTGGTAATGACTGCACAGGAAACAGGAATAAAAGGAACCGTAATTTCGTCAGATGACGGAATGCCGCTTCCGGGAGCGACAGTACTTATTTCCGGAACCAATACAAGTACAGTAACAGATTTTGATGGAAATTTCTCTTTTCAGAATGTAGCCTCAGAGGCAAAGATTGTTGTTTCTTTTATCGGATACAGCCCGCAATCGATAGAAGTTAAGGGACAAAAAACATTCAATATCACTTTAAAAGTAGACAACAATCAGCTTAATGAAGTTGTTGTAACGGGATATTCCAAACAAAAGAAAACCGATATTACAGGAGCCGTTGCCGTTGTAAACATGAAAGAAGTGATGAAACAACCGGAACCGAACCCCATTAAAGCGCTGCAAGGAAGGGTGGCGGGGGTAAAAGTATCGTCTGATGGTTCTCCGAGTGGGGCCAATACAAAAGTAGTGATTCGTGGAGTAGGAACACTAAACAATACAGATCCTCTTTACGTAATTGACGGAATGCCAACAAAATCCGGAATGCACGAATTAAATCCAAATGACATTGAAACTATTCAGGTTTTAAAAGATGCTTCTTCGGCAAGTATTTATGGTTCCCGCGCGTCAAACGGAGTGATTATCATCACGACCAAAAAAGGAAAAGAAGGAAAAATGAGAATCAATTTTAGTACTTATAGTTCTTTTTCTAATTATTCAAAAAAGCTGGACGTACTCAATGCCAACCAATTTGGGCAGGCTTTGTGGCAGGCGAATATCAACGACGGATTAAATCCAAACAATAATAATTTACGGTATCAATTTGACTGGTCGGTAAATAACAACAAACCACAATTGAACCAGGTTTTGATTCCTGAATATCTGGATGCTGCTAAAACACTAAAATCTTCAGATACCAATTGGTACGATGCAGTTTCGCAAACGGGAGTAGCAAATTCGTATGATTTATCCGTTTCAAATGCATCAGATAAAGGAAATTACGTTTTTTCGTTGGGTTATTATGGAAATGATGGGGTTGTAAAAACGACTGACTTTGAAAGAATTTCTGCCAGAATGAACGGTTCTTATAAATATTTTGAAGGAAAATTGGTGATTGGAGAAAATTTCTCGATGACCCGTACCAGCGAAGTCACAGATCCGGGAGTTTTAGATCCTGCGCTTCGTGCTTTGCCAATAATTCCGGTACATACCGTTGACGGAAAAGGCTGGGGAGGACCAGTTGGCGGAATGAACGACAGGCAAAATCCGGTTAGGCTTCTGGAATATAACAAAGACAATAAATACGACTATTTGCGCCTTTTTGGAAATATGTATGCTGATCTAGAGATTATCAAAAACCTGCACATCAAAAGTAGTTTTGGTATCGATTACGGATCTTATAAAAAAAGAACCCTTCAAAGAAGTTACCAATCCGGTTATTTGCAAAACGATCAGTCATCCGTTACAATTGACCAGTCGGTAAGCGATAAATGGACCTGGACGAATACGGCTATTTACAGCTTGAATTTCGGAAAAAGTAATCTGAATATAATGGCAGGAACAGAGATGTATAAAGATGTCTATGATACCACAACCTTACGTAAAAATGACTTTTTAATTGAAACTCCTGATTATATGTATCCGGATGCAGGAACAGGGGAGTCTTTTACAAGCGGAACCTCGACAGTATATTCATTGCTTTCGTACTTTGGAAAAGTAGATTATGAATTTGATAATCGTTATTTACTTTCGGCTACCATTCGTCGTGACGGTTCGTCCCGTTTTGGTAAAAACAATCAATTCGGAACTTTTCCTGCAATTTCGGCAGGATGGAGAATCAGCAATGAAAACTTCATTAAAAATAATGCCCCTGTTTTCTCTGATTTAAAATTAAGAGCAGGATGGGGACAAACCGGAAATCAGGAAATCAGTAATACAGCTGTTTACAGTTTGTATCTGGCCAGTTATGCAGGCGGAAGCCCAACATGGGCCACTTCGTACGGTACGGCTTATGATCTTGCAGGAAATGGTAATGGGTTGCTTCCGTCCGGATTTATTGCCACGCAGTCCGGAAATGATGATTTGAAATGGGAAACCACTACACAAACCAACATAGGTTTGGATTTTGGATTATTCAAACAAAAATTAAGTGGTTCTGTAGATTATTATATCAAGAAAACAGATGATATTCTGGTTTTACCAGCTTATTTAGGTGTAATTGGCGAAGGTGGAAATCGCTGGGTAAATGGTGCTTCGATGCAAAACGAAGGATGGGAAGTTAGTTTAGGCTACCACGATGAAACCTCATTTGGACTAAAGTATGATATCTCGGCAAATGTTTCAGCCAACAAAAACAAGATTACAAAATTACCGGATGAAGTACGTAACAATTACGGAGGAGACGGATTAAACGACAATATTTTGGGTCGACCAATTAATTCTATGTATGGCTATGTTGCTGACGGATTGTTTCAAAACCAGAACGAAGTCGATAACTCGGCCATTCAGGAAGGAAAAGGCCCTGGAAGAATTCGCTACAAAGATTTAAACGGTGACGGAGTGATTACAGACAAAGACCGTACCTGGATCGGAAATCCAAATCCGGGATTGACTTATGGGTTTAATTTAGGATTAGGGTATAAAAACTGGGATTTCACCACTTTCTGGGAAGGAGCAAGTGATGTTGATGTCATTAATAATACCAAATACCAAACGGATTTCTGGAGTGTAGATGATGTAGGTTCCAATAAAGGGACACGTTTATTAAATGCGTGGTCTGTCGATAATCCTAATTCGACTATTCCGGCTCTTACGACTGTAGACAGAAATGCAGAATCCCGATTTTCGACTTATTATGTAGAAAACGGAAACTATCTTAAACTTCGTGTTTTGCAGGTAGGATACAGTTTGCCAAAAGAGGTATTGAAAAAAATGAATTTCGACAGCTTTAGATTGTACATCAGCGGTCAAAATTTACTGATCATTGATGCCAAAAGTTTCACTGGTGTAGATCCTGAAAATGCAGGATTTGGTTATCCGCAGCCAACGACTTTTACGGCTGGTCTTAATTTTACATTATAATAAAAGTTTAAATCGAAAAAAAATGAAAAAAATACTATATATAACAGCTTTTTTAGTGGTTGGGATGTTAGGTTCCTGTTCTGATTTTCTGGAAAATAATCCTCGTGGCGTCCTCTCAGAAGAAGATATTGTGACACCGCAATCAGTAGAAGGATTTATGAATGCGGCCTATGCACAATTAGGGAACGATCATTATGATTCACCTTACAGTTTATGGCCTTTTGGAAATGTGCGTTCTGATGATGCTTACAAGGGCGGAAGCGGAACTAATGACATTCAGGATTTCCATTTCTTCGAAGTTTCTAATAATATCCGATCTGATTTTGGCGAATTAGACAATTTCTGGTACATCAGTTATGTGGGGGTTTCGAGAGCGAATAAAGCCTTAAAAGCCTTAGAGCAAATTTCTGAAGCTGATTTTCCGTTGAAAAAAACGCGTATCGCTGAAATGCGTTTTTTAAGAGGTCATTTTTACTTTATGCTAAAAATTATGTTCAGAAATGTCCCTTATATCACAGAAGATATTCCGGTTGAGAATTACAAAACGATTTCAAACAAAGCTCTTTCAAACGAAGAACTCTGGAACAAAATTGCAGAAGATTTTCAGGCTGCAGCCGATGCTTTACCGGAAACACAGCCGCAAGTGGGGCGTGCAACCCAAAAAGCAGCTTATGCTTATTTGGCCAAAACACGCTTGTACCAGGCTTATACGCAAGATGAAACCTATAAGGTTACCGGAATCAACCAGCAGCATTTGCAGGAAGTAATTGCCGCTACGGATAAAGTAATTGGGAAAGCAAGTCTGGAACCTGATTTTGCCAATAACTTTTTGCCCGGTAATTTTGAAAATGGAGCAGAATCGATCTTCTCAATTCAGTTTTCAGACAACGACGGAACGTTATACGGAAGATTAAATTTCTCTGATGTACTTTCGACTCCGCAAGGCTTAGGATGTTGTGATTTTCATAAACCAAGTCAAAATTTAGTAAATGCTTTTAAAACAGGTGCAAATGGTTTACCGGAATTTGATACGTATAACAATCAGGATTTTGATTATAAAAATATAAATGCGACTACGGTCGATCCAAGATTGTATCATACCGTTGCAATGCCAGGCTTGCCTTACAAATATGATCCTGAATTTCTGTATGTAGAGGCATGGGTACGATCTCCGGGAACATACGGTTATTTTGCTTCATTAAAAGAAAATGTAGCACCAAGTTGCAGTTGCGTAGTCAATATTGACCCCTTTTACGGAAACTCAAAAAACAGAATCCAGATTCGTTATGCCGATGTGATTTTGATGCGTGCCGAAGCCCTGATTGAATTAGGAAGACAATCAGAAGCTTTGCCATTAATCAATCAGATAAGGGAACGTGCGGCGCAAAGTACAGGAAGATTAACGTATGTGAAAAACTTTAAAATCAATACGTATGTAGACGGAAGCAATTGCAACTGGACACAGGATTTTGCCCGTAAAGCACTGCGTTGGGAACGTCGTTTAGAATTGGCTATGGAAGGAAATCGTTTCTTCGATTTAGTGCGTTGGGGGGTTACTGATGAAGTACTGAATAAATTTTATAATGAAGAAAAAACAAAGCGTACCTATTATCAGGATGCTTTTTTTGATGCCCATAAAGAAGAGTATTGTCCAATTCCGTTAAAGCAAATTAATTTCAGCCAGGGAGTGTACAAACAAAATCCGGGTTATTAATTTTTTGTGAAACAATAAAGACGATGAAAAGTATTGTTGTATCTTACCGTAACGTAAAAATGAATTTACGAAATCCTATTTGCGAAAGAGACAAAAATAAAGGGTAGTGAACAGAAGGTGAAGGTTTTGCTGTCTTTAACCTTCTGATTAGACAACCGGAATAACATTAATATAAAAATAATTTTTAGCATGAATAACGGAAAAAACCTAAAAGCTGTAGCGTACGGAGAAGTACTTTGGGATGTTTTTGCCAATGAAAAAAAAATTGGTGGTGCACCATTAAATGTAGCTTTACGCATGAAAACACTAGGTTGCGACGTAGCGATGATTAGCTGTGTAGGAAATGACGACGACGGAAAGGCTATTATCAGTCAGGTAAAAAGTATGGGACTTGAAACAAATGCCATTATGCAATCAGAAAATTTCCCAACCGGATTGGTAAATGTTACCTTAAATGAGCGTGGTTCGGCTACTTACGAAATTACGTATCCGTCAGCCTGGGATAAAATAGTACTGAATGATTTGGCTAAAAAATTAGTAGCCGATGCCGATGTTTTGATCTACGGCAGTTTAGTTTGCAGAGACGAGATATCAAGAAAATCGCTGGAAGAATTGTTGCAAACCAAAGTTTATAAGGTTTTTGATGTCAATTTAAGAAAGCCACATTACTCTTATGAAATCCTGGAGCAACTCCTGCATTCCGCTAATTTTATCAAGTTTAATGACGAAGAATTGTTAGAAATTGCAGCAGCAATGCAGTCTCCTTTCACAGACTTAGAAGAGAATATGCATTTTATCGCAGAAAAAACAAAAGCAACTGCTATGTGTGTAACCAAAGGCAAACACGGCGCTTCGCTAATGTGGAAAGGACAACTCTATCATAACGATGGTTATCCTGTCGAAGTAGCCGATACAGTAGGAGCAGGGGACTCTTTTTTGGCAGCGCTAATCACTTCATTGCTAACCGGAAAAGACCCACAAACTGCAATTGATTTTGCTTGCGCGGTCGGTGCTTTGGTGGCTCAATCTCCAGGAGCAAATCCGATAATTTCAGCAGCTAAAATTGAAGAATTAATGCTAAAAGTCTAATTAAAATAATCCTGTTAAACAGTAGACCAAATAATGCCTGTAAATATTGATTACAGGCATTATTTTTATCAGGAAGAAATTAAATCACAATGCTTTTTACCGCTAGGGCTGTTAAAAATCTTAGTTTTTTACCGTTTTTGTGGTCTGGTTTTTAGTAAAAAAAAGGTTCGTAAGAATTGGTTTATTAAAAACAGATCATAACGATAAAATCCTATAAACATTGGGCTAAAGTAATTTTTGTCAGGGTAGTTTTGCTGAAAATCTATAAAATTAGTTTATAATTGTGCAACTTACCAAAAATCAAAAACACATTTACTTTGAAAGCTTTTGTTTTACATCTTATTCTACTATTTGGTTTTTCTACATTAAGTTTTTCACAAGATAACCCCGTGAAATTTCTTGATATTTCTGACGGTTTGTCTAACAATTCCGTTACGACAATTTTTCAGGACAGTGAGGGCTATATGTGGTTTGGAACCTACGATGGATTAAACCGATATGATGGCTATAATTTTAAAGTATTCCGAAACCGAATCAACGACAAAAAATCATTGCCTTTCAATACGATTTACAATATTGAGGGAGATTCCAAAAAAAACATTTGGGTGGGAGGTTCAAACGGAGTCTGTGTTTACAATAAAATAAATGGCACATTTCTTCCGGTAGAATATGCTTTTTCAAATGAAACCCCAAAACCCTTAAAAGATATTATCCATCAGATGCGCTCTGTTTCTGATAATCTCCTGTTAATTGCTTCTCAAAATCTAGGTTTAATCATTTTTGAAAATGGCTCTTTTACCGGAAAGCATATTCCGCTCAAAGTACCGGGAAACAGAATCACGGTTAATAATTATGACGCTATCGCCATTCAGGATAATAAAAAAAAGGGCAATTGCTGGGTTTTTGTTCGAAATGCCGGAATTTGCAGTTATAATTATAAAGCAAAAAGCCTAAAAGTTGTTTTCCCGCTTTTTCAGGAAGTAAAAGCGATGAAACTGGATCCTGACGGCAATCTTTTACTGGGAACAGATGAAGGGCTTTTTCTTTTTAATACCAAATCAGCTGCGCTATCCGAAAATTATTTTTCAACTAAATTAAGTGTTACCGACCTTCTTTTAGACAAGAAAAACGAAATCTGGATCACAACAGATGGCTCCGGAATCTATAAAGTCAGCGGTGTAAGCAAAAAAGCGATTCCGGCTAATGCGATACAGGACAATCAGCTTGCCAAAAGTAATTCGGTTTGGAGTTTGTACGAAGACAGATCCGGAAACAAATGGTTTGGTTCTTTGCGTGGCGGAATAAGCATGCTGAGCAACACGCCTAAATATTTTAAAAGCATAAAATACAATTCAAAAGATCTTGTCGAAAATTTTATTTTATCTTTTTGTGAAGATGAAAAAAACAATGTCTGGGTGGGTACAGACGGTGCGGGTTTAAAATATTGGGATAGAAAAAATAATACCTATACCAGTTACAACAACAAACTTTCGAGTAAATTTATTACCGGAATTGTACGGGATGATCATAACGAAATCTGGCTTTCGACCTGGGCTGGCGGTGTAAATAGAATCAATCCAAAAAATAATGTAGTAACGCAATATTCCTGTTACAATCCTTTTACGAAACAAATCGAGAAAAACATCTGGTTTGTGTACAAAGATTCAAAAGCAAATATCTGGGCAAGTGCTACAAACGAAGGGTCTTTGTATCTTTTTGATCGCCCGAAAAATAACTTTACCCTTTTTGACCGATCTATCAATAACTTACAATGTCTTACAGAAACCAGTGATGGAAAACTTTGGGGAGGAAATTACACGTCATTATTTTCTATTGAAAAGGCAACCAAAAAAAGCACAAAAACAAACATCGGAAATCCTGTTCGTTGCATTCATGAAGACAAGGATAAAAACCTTTGGTTAGGAACTCAGGAAGGTGGTTTGTTGTTGTTTGACCGAAAAACAAATACTTTCAAAAGACTTACAACAGACGATGGTTTGCCTTCGAATACCATTTTACGATTACTGGAAGACAAAGAAGGAAATCTCTGGATGAGTACTTACAACGGTATTTGCAGATACGATAAAAAGAGAAAAACATTCCGTAATTTCTCTGTAAATGATGGTTTGCAAAGCAATCAGTTTAGCTTTAATGCCGGATTGAAATTGTCTTCGGGGGCATTTTTGTTTGGAGGAATAAATGGTTTTAATGCCTTTTTTCCAGAAGCCATAAAGGGATTCAATCAGAAAAATAATGTATTGTTATCTGATTTTTACGTCAACAACCAGCCGATTGAAGAAAGCAAAACCGACTTAGAATGGGAGTCAGGGACAATTAAAGAAGTAAACCTGCCTTATGATCAAACTACTTTATCGCTCGAGTTTGTGGCTTTGGATTATAATAATGCCGACAAAATCAATTATGCCTATTATCTGGAAGGCTGGGACGAACAATGGAATTATGTGGGTCAGGCACGAAAAGCCAATTATGCCCGACTAACAGAAGGGAAATATGTTTTTAAGGTCAAAACTACCAATTTTAAAGGAGGCTGGAACAAAGAAGTAAGTCTTATTTCGATAGAAGTTTTACCGCCATGGTACAGAACATGGTGGGCGTATGCCTTGTATTTGTTAGCAGGTATTGGAGCTATTTTTGCCTATCTGGAATACCATAAAAACAAAGAAAAATTAAAATATAAAGTCAAGATTGCCGAATTAGAAAGTAAGAAGGAAAAGGAAATTGCCGAAAAACAATCGTCGATGTTTACCTATATTTCGCATGAGTTTAGAACACCGCTTTCGCTAATTATAAATCCCTTAAAAAAAGCGGTTCAGAAAGAAAGTGTTCAAAACGGATCTTCGGGCAGTGATCTCGCCATTGCACATCGAAATGCCCGACGATTGTTGAGTCTGGTGGATCAGTTATTACTTTTTAGAAAAGCAGAAAATGATGCCGATTCATTGCGACTGTCTCCTATAAACGTCAATACACTTTGCAATGAAGTCTATCAGTGTTTTGTCAATCAGGCAAAAGATAAAAATATTCAGTACAATTTTGAGATTCCGGACCATGAAATTGTGATCATTGGCGATTATGAGAAAATTGAAATCTCCCTGTTTAATTTAATGTCAAATGCCTTTAAATATACGCCAATTGGAGGAATAATTAATCTTAAACTAGCAGAAAATGATCATGAAGTCCAATTAGAAATTTCAGATAGTGGTGACGGGATTGATAAAAAAGATATTGAGGTAATTTTTGAAAAATTCAGGCAGGTAAAATCAAAAGTATCCATTGGGACCGGTTTCGGAATCGGCCTTTACATTGTGAAGTATTTTGTGGATAAACACAAAGGAAGCGTAACCTGTACAAGTGAAATTGGCAAGGGAAGTACTTTTAAACTGACTTTCCTTAAAGGAAACAGTCATTTTGATCCTGTTGAAATTTTAAATGAAATCCCGCAAAGAAGTCAGTTGTTTGATGAATTGATTATAGATGATTCCGAAGAAAATAATCCGGTTTCCAATCCTTCCATTTCTGAAAATGATTTCCAGAAAATCATGCTTACAGATAAACGAACAGTTTTAATAATTGATGATAATGTAGAAATAAGAGCCTATCTGATCAAACTATTCTCCGACAATTATATAGTGTATAGCGCAGAAAATGGTCAGGAAGGTTTGAAACTGACTAAAAAACACATGCCGGATCTGGTCATTAGTGACATTACCATGGAAGAAATGGATGGCTTGGAATTGTGCCGAAAAATAAAAGAAAACAACGCCTTATCTCACATTCCGGTTATACTATTAACAGCATCTAAGAATCCCGAAACCCATCTTCAGGGAATCAATGACGGAGCTGATGACTATATCACCAAACCTTTTGATGATGATATATTGGTCGCACGTGTAGATTCATTGCTAAGAAACCGCAATAATTTACGTACTTATTTTCTGGATAGTATTACACTTAAAGAGAATACCCAAAAAGTACCTCAGGAATATCAGGAAATCTTAAAGAAATGCATTGATATTGTCGAAGCCAATATTCACAAAAGAGATTTTACGATTAAAAACTTTGCCCTCGAAATGGGGATGAGCCACAGAACGTTGTATACCAAAATTAAAATCATTTCCGGGCAGACCTTAAATGCTTTTATACGTTCAGTAAGAATCAGAAGAGCCGCGATGCTCATGCTTACTGAAGATATCAATATCGCACAGGCCAGTGCCGAAGTTGGTTTTGAAGATCCTAAATATTTCAGACAACAGTTTGTAAAACTTTTCGGGATGACGCCTTCAGAATACATCAAAAAGTACAAGAGTTCTTTCAACTCAGATTTGAATATCATCAAATAACCACTACTGTATCCTAACAGGTTTCTAAAACCTGTTAGGTATAAATTCAAATCTAATGAAGTAGTTGAAACTATTCAAAAGGTATCTGCCCCCAAAAAGCTCTTCTAACTCAGACCTAAATGTTATTGAAATAAGGACAATTAATTTTTTATTCCCAAAAGCGCAAGTGTTTAAATCCTGAAAATTTGTTTAAAATAATAATTGCGTATAATATAAAAATAAGCCGTTATTTTTTCGTACTCTTTAATTTTAAGTCTAAAATAATAGTTAATTACAATTTTGACCTCCTTTTTTTTCCATTTTACCCCTCCTTAAACTTTTAAACTAGACATTACTTTGCACTTATAGTAATACGTTGGTTGTATGACAATCCTGTTAGTAATGTGTATTTTATGATAAGTTTTTATCTGATTAAAAGAATTGAGCCTTCTTTTAAATGAAGAACATAAGAGTTGGTTTTATGTACTGCTTATCAAACCCGCAGCAATAAAAACTGCGGGTTTAAATACAATACAAGAGAATGTTTCAACAATCAAATAGGGCAATTTTGAAATGATTCAATTAGATAATTATTTCAGCTGCTCAATTAGCAAATTGACACATTATTTCATTACCAGAGTATAGCCGGCAAGAAGTAGATAAAAAAAGAAAAAAATAACTAACTATTAACCAAACCCAATAATATGAAAACGATCAGATAATCCATTTTTGTTTTTCTGTTTTTCCCCTCAAAAGCAGCAATAACAAAACCTCAAAAGTTAACCTACGGCATTTATTTCAACTATCATTTTTAGAATAACCTAACTAACCTAACCTTAAAATCAAAAAAATGAAAAAAAATATATTTTTATTTTTTCTAACTCTTTTTGTTGTCCTTTTTACGGGATGTCAAAATAACGAATCTGGTTTTCCAGGTTCTGATAACCCTACGGTTGTTGTATCCACAAAGGAAATTTACGGAGCACCAAACAGAAAATTTGAAATCAAAGCCGCCCTGGCTGATGATCTGGGATTAAAGAGTGTACGAATTCAAATTCCAGAATTGTCTCTCGATAAAGTCATCGCATTTACTACAGACCCTTTACTAAAAACGTATGATTTAAGCTATTTCTTCGAAGTTCCGGCTAGCAGAGGAACCTCTGAAACTTTCAAAATAAAACTAACGATTACAGACGTTTCGGGCAATGCAATTGACGAAGATATTAATTTACGTCTGGACGGAGAATTTGCTGCGCCGGCGATCACTATGATTACGCCAAAAGAAGGTGCTGTTATTTTATTGTCAACCAGCAATCAAATGCCTGTGAATTTTGTTGTAAATGACGATTCAGGAATTGATTATATTCAGATTCAGTGTGCCGCACTTGGTATTGACGAAAAAATTCAACTTACTGATGCACCTCAATCGTACACTTTTAATAAAACTTACACATTACCGGTAACGGCTGATAATTATGTATTGACCATTACGGCGAAAGACAAATTTGCGATTCCCAATACAGGAACTTTAAACGTAAATGTTGTCGCTACAAATGAATATCCGGCAATTTATCTGTGCGATCAGCCCAAAGGTGCCAACCTAACAACCGATGCGGTTGGAGTTCCTATGTATTTCCACAATAAAACCGGACAGGATTTCGAATTTAAATATTATGCAGACAAAGACAATAAAGAAGTTTATTTCTTAGGTCAGGAATCCGATTTTGCCCCGCATTGTTTTGGATTAAATGCTTCCGGAGAATTGGTTGACGATGTTGCTTCGACGCCTGTCATTTTGCCTTCTAAAGGATATTACGTGATCAAAGTAAATCCGAATACCTTAAAATATACTGCAACCAAATACACACCATCAAGTAAAGTCTGGGCTGATGTAGCCAACGGATTATGGCATGATGAAGAAGCCAAAAGAAAACCTTTTGTAAGTGTTTGCGGCAGCGGCATTCAGGGTGCTGACTGGGATACCTGGACAGCATGGGTTCAAACCGGTTTACACCTGGCAAATAACCCAAATAATCCTTATCAGTTAGTAGGAGAATATACGTTGACAGGACAAATGGAAGCGACTTTTACAGGTCAATGGTGGAGTCCGTCCTGGAGATTAATCAAAAACGGTATTGCTACAATGTCACCGGGAGAAAACGGAAATGCTAAATATCCGGCAGCTCCGGGAGTGTACAAAGTAGTTCTGGATACCGAATTGGAAAGAGTTTTTATCACTAAAAAATAGTTGTTATAACCTCATTTATAACATTAAATTAAAAAAAGCTTACTATGAAATATAGATTTATATGGTTATGTATGGTCCTGTTGTGTAGTGCCGCAACATTTGGACAGATAACAGTAAAAGGTACTGTTAAGGACAAAGGCAATGTACCAATTCCCGGAGTAAATTTACTTGTAAAAGGAACGACAACAACAGGCGCTACCGATTTTGATGGAAATTTTACGATTTCAGTTCCCAATAAAAATGCCCAGATCGAATTTTCGTTCATTGGCTTTGCCAATAAAACAGTTCCGGTTGGAGATAAGACCGTTTTTGATATTACTATGCAAGAATCCAGTCAGGTATTAGACGAGATAGTGGTAGTAGGTTACGCCGCTGTAAAAAAGAGCGACGTAACAAGTTCGATTTCTTCTATAAAAGGAAAAGAACTGCAAACCATGACCGTTGGTAACGTTGCTGAATCTTTGCAGGGTAAAGTTGCCGGAGTTCAGGTTACAGGACAAGGAGGCCCGGGGGCTCAGCCCAGAGTACTGATTCGGGGTATTTCGACTGTAAACCTAACTACAGACCCGCTTTATGTGATTGATGGAATCCCAATGGGAACCAGTATTAACTTTTTAAGCAATAACGAAATAGAATCTATGGAGGTTTTAAAAGATGCCTCTGCGAGTGCTATTTATGGTTCTCGTGCTTCTAACGGAGTTATTTTGATTACGACTAAAAAAGGTAAAGCAGGAAAAACCAGATTCAATTTTGATATGAGTTCCGGTATCCAAATGATGAATAACCCTTATAATATGGCCAATGCCGAAAGCTACGCTACAATTATGAACAAGGCGTATAACAATTCAGGTTATGCTGATTATTTGCCAAACCCGTCTCAGTACAACGGAAAAACAACAGATTGGTGGAAAGCAGGAATAAAGTCCGGTGCCCCTGTAACCAATGCTTCTCTTGGAGTTAGCGGAGGTTCTGACACACATACGTATTCGATAAGTTTAAACTACTATAACTCAGAATCTATTTATGAAGTTGGCGGATGGGAAAGAATCACCATGAGAATCAATAATGATTTTAAATTCTCAGATAAATTCTCTGCCGGAATTACCTTAAATCCTCGTTATGAGACTTGGGGTACTCCTAACAACTGGGCTGATTTTGATAAAATAGATCCAATTACGCCAATTTATAAACCGGCAGATCAATTGACAGGATTAGAAAATGAATATAGTATTTATGCACGTTCTCCGTCTTATGTGTGGAATCCGGTTGCAGCTGTAAAACGTTATGATGATTTTACAGATCAGTACAACCTAAACACAAATGGATATTTGCAATATCAGCCCATCAAAGGATTGGTAATTCGTACGCAAGCTTCTATTGAAGTGGGGGATAAAACACAAAGTATTTTCAGACCTGATTTTATAATTGATGCAGCGCATGAAAAAGCGGAAATTAATAGTGTCGAAAGAACAAACACTACAAATGTAGATTGGACATGGCAAAATACAGCCACTTATACCAGAACATTTGCAAAGAAGCACAATGTCTCTTTGATGATTGGTAATACCATGGAAGAGTACAATGGTAATGATGTTTGGGGATACGGAGAAGGTGTTCCTAATAATTCAGATGAGATGCGAGAAGTAAACGCTGCTACCAAAAATCGCAATAGTAAAGGTAATAGCTGGTCCAATTCATTGATGTCTTATATTTCTCGTTTTTCTTATAATTACGACAATAAATATTATTTCACCGGGACTTTCAGACGTGATGGTTCTTCAAAATTCATGACCAATAACAAATGGGCAAATTTCCCTTCGGCTTCTGTTTCCTGGAGAATTTTAAACGAAGGATTTATGGAGCCTGCAAAAGAGGTACTAAGCGATTTAAGATTTAGAGCAGGTTGGGGGAAAGTAGGGAATCAAAATTTACCAGCGGCAGTTTACCAGTCAAATATTGGACAAAATTTTTATCCAATAGGAGGTGTTATTGTAGATACAGCGTATCCGGATACTATGGCAAACAAAGACATTAAATGGGAAACTGTTGAAGATATCAGTTTTGGAATTGATTTTGGATTATGGAAAAATAAACTTTCAGGATCTTTAGAATACTATCAAAAGAAAACAAATGATATGTTGTTCAAAAAACAATTTCCAACATACAGTGGTTTTCCCGGTTATTCGACAATCTGGACAAACGTAGGTTCAATGCAATCCAGTGGTATTGATTTGTTGGTTTCATACAAAGACAAAAAAGGAGATTTCACTTATGGAGTAGATGTAACTTTTACTACCGTAAATGTAGAAATGCTGTCATTGTCCTCTGAAGGAGAAAGACTTTACGGAGCAGGAAACAGAACACTAACCGTAAAAGGGGAAGAGCCCGGATATTTTTACGGATATGTAGCGGACGGATTATTTCAAAATCAAACACAATTGAATGCGCATACAGACGAGCACGGAACAAAATTACAGCCGTATGCTCAGGTTGGCGATATTCGTTTTAAAGATGTAAACGGAGATGGAAAAATAGACGATAAAGACCGTGCAAAAATTGGTTCTCCATGGGCAGATTATAATGTTGGTTTGAACTTGACTTTTGCTTACAGACAATTTGATTTGGTGGCGAATTTCTATTCAAGCATTGGAAATGATATCGTAAACGAAAACATTAAAGATTTATACAACGGAGCAAGCCTAACAAACAAAGTAAGCGGATTAGAGCAAATGGCATGGCATGGCGAAGGAACTTCTAATTATGTGCCGCGTTTGTCTAAAGATGATAATAATGAAAATTTTACAAAATTCTCTTCTTTTTATGTTGAAGATGGATCTTTCGTTCGCATGAAAAACCTTCAGGTTGGATTTTCATTCTACAATAAATTTGGCTTGGATAAATTGAGAATCTCATTGTCCGGACAAAATTTATGGACCTGGACAAAGTATACAGGAGTTGATCCGGAAGTTGCAGGTGGTGATGAGAAAAAAGATGACAGGGTGAAAGGATCAGGTTTTGGAGGATGGAATTATCCGGTTCAGCCAACCATTTTGATGGGACTTAATGTAGCATTTTAATAAAAAACAACATGAAAAAAACGATATTATCAATACTAGCTTTTTCTCTAATTGCAGTTTCATGCAGTGATTTTATTGAAAAAGACCAAAGAGGAACTCAAACTTTAGAGAACTACTTTAAGACGGCACAGGAATGTGAGAATTATGCCAATGAATTAACACAAAGATTATTACTGGCAAAGGATTGGTATGCTTTGGTTGCACCAAGAGTCACCAACGAAATGTCTACTGATGATGCCTGGATGGGAAACACAGGGCAGGATAACAGTGCGCACAGACCAGCTTCGCAATACTTGATTACACCTGATAATATGGGTGATATGAACAGTATTTATACGGCACATTACTACACGATTCAATCGGCAAATATTGGTTTAGAGAAAATGGCGGTTTCACCAATTTCTGATGCTCAGAAAAATCAATATATGGGGGAATCCCTATTTGTTCGTGCCTATTGTTATTATGAATTGGTAAACCTTTTTGGAGCGATTCCGTTGTATACAAAATCACTTGGGACAGCGGATCTAAAACTCCAACGCAGTCCTGCTGTAGAAGTTTATGCTCAAATTGAAGCAGATCTTAAAGAATCTGCTGCAAAATTAGAAAATACTCCTGTAGCAAAAAACGGAAGAATCAACAAATGGGCGGCTTATGCTTTATTGGCACGTGTATCCTTGTTTCAGGAAAAATGGGCCGAAGCTAAATTGTATTCTAATAAGGTAATTACAGAAGGACCTTTTGCTTTAGAAACAGATTTCCTGAACATCTGGAATGTGAACAATCATAACGGTGTTGAATCTATTTTGGAAGCCCAGTCTTCATCTGTACAAGACAAAGATTTGGGAGCTGCTTTACCAACTTTGGCAGGAGCCAGAGGAGAAGACAAGAAAAATTTTCCAAGTAATGATACCAAGGATGTACTTGACGGCTGGGGATGGTGTATGCCAACCAGCGATCTGGAAAATGCCTACCTTTCTGAAAATGATGTAATTCGTCGCAGAAGTACCATTACAAAATGGGGAGAAGCCGCTTACGGAGATGAGGTTTTAAATCCAACTCATAAATTCAGTTTAAACGATAATAAATCAGGACGTATTTGCCGTAAATATTATATTCCGGTAGCAACACGTCGTGCATTAGACAAAAAAGACGGACACTTACCATTAAATATTCCGTTGATTCGTCTGGCTGAAATGTATTTAACCAGAGCAGAAGCCAACTATCATACTGGCGGAGATGCTTTAGGAGATATCAACATCATCAGGGCACGTGTAAAATTAGACCCTAAAACAGGCTTATCAGGGCCTACGCTTTTAAGACAAATCTACAAGGAACGTCGTTTAGAACTGGCTTTCGAAGGATTGCGTTTGTTTGATATTCGTCGTGAAAAAGATCCTAATACAGGAAGACCGGTTATCGAATCGTTAATGGGACCAAACGGAACTTTTGTGCAATACAACCTGAACTCTGCAGATCCGTACGAAACGACCAATTTGAGAGAACCTCAGGATAAAGGAATCAATTTTAATCCTGCTAAACACTTATTGTGGCCAATACCTCAAATCGAAATTGATTTAAGTGGCGGATTAATCACTCAAAATCCTAATTACTAAAATGAGATTGATAAATAACAACAAAGTAAGTCTGCTGTGTGCAGGCTTACTTTTGGCGAACTCATTTTTAGTAAGCTGCGATTCTGAAAACAATGGAAATTCAGATGCCGGGAATACCACAGCTGAATTGAGTATTAATCTGGATGCCAATCTTCAAACGATGGAAAGCTTTGGAGCTTCTGATGCCTGGCAATGTAATTTTATAGGCAGAAATTGGCCCTCGGATAAAAAAAATAAAATAGCCGATTTACTTTTCAGTAAAGAAGTCGATACAGACGGAAATCCAAAAGGAATCGGATTATCATTATGGCGTTTCAACCTTGGCGCAGGAAGTACAGAACAAGGAGATGCCAGTGATATCACTGATGAATGGCGACGTACCGAATGTTTTACTAACGATGGAGTTACCTATAACATGAACAAACAAGCGGGTCAGGTCTGGTTTATGAAAGCAGCCAGAGAACGTGGTTTAGAAAAATTACTGGCGTTTGCAAACAGTGCTCCGGTGTATTTGACCCAAAACGGAAAAGCACATGCATCAATCAAAGAATTTTATAATCTAAAAGACGGAAAATGGTCAGAACTGGCTGACTTCTGGGCAACCTCTTTAGATAAACTAAAAACAGAACAAGGTCTGACAATCGATTATGTTTCTCCGTTTAACGAACCACAATACGAGTGGGACGGTTCAGGACAAGAAGGTTCTCCCGCAACCAATGCTAATATTTACAGTTTTGTAAATATCCTTTCTCCAAAACTACTATCAAAAGCACCTAATGCTAAAATTATAATAGGAGAAGGCGGATCTTACGAACCTTTGTACAAAACCATTTCAGGTAAAGAAAGCAGATCCAATCAGGTTGATTATTTCTTTGGAGTGAATTCAGCTAAAAATATTGCAGGATTAAGTAATGTAAAGAAAACCATTTCAGCTCACAGCTACTGGCAGGCATGGCCATTGACAGAGTTGGTATATTCCAGACAATCTGCGGCCGCACGAACGCAATCAGTAGCGGGACTAAGCCTCTGGTCATCGGAATATTGTGTTTTAGAAAGTCCGGGAACAGCCGAATTACCGGGTGGGGCAGGTGCAGGAAGAGATTTAGGGATTCAGCTGGCACTTTGGACAGCCCGTATTATCAGTACTGATATTGCCGTTGGAGGTGTTTCGTCCTGGCAGTGGTGGACTGCCATTAGCCGTGGAGATTACAAAGACGGATTGATTCATGTAGACGATGGTTCAGGCAACGGAGCAGGAAATGCTGATTATTGCAAAAACGATGGTTATATTAGGGATTCCAAAACGCTTTGGGCTTTAGGAAACTTCTCTTTTTTCGTAAAACCGGGTATGGTAAGAGTTCAGATTCCGGGTGTAGATAATGCCACTTCCGTGAATGATGTCATGGTAACGGCATACAAAGATGCTACAGCAAAAAAGTTAGTAGTCGTTGCAGTTAACATCAGTAAAGCTGCGAAAGCCTACAAACTGAATCTTTCAGGAGGCGCTTTAACAGACAATAAATTAACGCCATACACAACTTCTGAAACTTTAAGTCTGAAAAAAGGAACCGTTGTTGAAGCTTCCGGTTTTGAAATTCCGGCAAAGTCTATTGTGACTTATGTGGGAACATATAAATAAGAGTAAAAAAATTAACCGCAAGGCACACAAAGAAAGACCGCAAAAGTTCGCAAAGCTGATAGTAAACTTTGCGAGCCTTGCAAAAACTTAGCGCCCTTGTGGTTGAAAAATAAAAAGAATAAATGAAAAAAGTATACATCTCGTTTTTATTGGTCATGAGTTCGCTGTCATTTGCACAGCGAACCGTAACCATTAGCACAGATCATGTAGTACAAACGATGGACGGTTTTGGGGGCTCTGATGCCTGGAGATGCCAGTTTGTGGGTAAAAATTGGCCGGAACAAAAAAAGAATGCGATTGCTGATTTGCTGTTTAGTAAAGAAATCGATGCGCAGGGAAACCCGAAAGGAATCGGGCTTTCGATCTGGAGGTTTAATCTGGGTGCAGGAAGTATGGAACAAGGCGAAAAAAGTAAAGTTTCGGACGAATGGAGAAGAAGCGAATCCTTTTTGAACCAAGACGGAACTTATGATTTTTCCAAACAGGAAGGGCAAAGATGGTTCCTGCAGGCAGCGAAAAAACGCGGTGTCGAAAAATTCCTGATCTTCACCAATAGTCCGCCGGTTTACATGACCAAAAACGGATTATCCTTTGCATCTGAAAAGAATAAACTGAATCTAAGAGAGGGTGCAATTCCAAAATTTGCCGATTTTCTAGTTCAAAGTATTCAGGGGTTACAGAAACAAGAAGGAATAAAATTCGATTATGTAAGCCCGATAAATGAACCACAATGGGAATGGATGCCAAAACACGGTGACACCAACAGTCAGGAAGGAACTCCGGCAACCAATCAGGAAATTTATGATTTGACCAAATCACTTTCGGAAAAGCTCAAGGCAAATAAAATGAGCACGGAAATTGTAATTGCCGAAGCCGCTCAAATTGATTATTTATACGAAAACGTAAATAATGAAAATCGGGATAAACAAATTGATTACTTCTTTGGAAAAACAAAAACAAACGTTTCAAAATTCCCAAATGTAAAAAACGTAATTTTAGGACACAGTTATTTTACCACCTGGCCAATTGAACGACAAGTTTTAAGCCGAAAATTAATCGCAGCCAGCATCAGACAAAACCCGGGATTGAAATACTGGCAATCGGAATATTGTATTTTAGAAAATCCGGGAGAAGCAGAGATTCCGGGTGGTTCAGGCGGAGGAAGGGATTTAGGTATCCAGACTGCTTTATTCGTGGCACGTTTGATTCACAATGATATTGCCGTTGCCAATGCCGCTTCATGGCAATGGTGGACCTCAATTACGCGGGTAGATTACAAAGATGGTCTTATTTACCTCGATGACGGAAAAAGCACCGGAGGAACAGCACCAGATTATGTGAAGAATGATGGTGAATTTCACGATTCAAAATTGCTTTGGGCTTTAGGAAACTATTCTTTGTTTGTACGACCGGGAATGCTGAGAGTCGATGTTCTCAACCAAAATGATCTGGAAGCAGCAAACGATGTGATGTTAACCGCTTACAAAGATGCCGAAAACAAAAAATTAATTATAGTTGCCGTAAATTGCGGAAAATCAGCCCAAAAATATAAATTTGATTTATCGAAAGGAACCATAAAAAACAATGATTTCATACCTTACATAACTTCAGATTCTTCAAATTTAAAAAGAGAAAATAGTCAGAAAATCGACAATCTCGAAATCCCTGCAAAATCAATAGTGACGTTTGTGGGAGAATTACAGTTTTAAAAGTTTCAGGTTTTCAGTCGCAGCCCAAACCTGAAACCCGAAACAACAAACTCAGAGACTTAGAATCTTAGCAACTTACAACCTAAAAAAAAATGTTTACAAAAAAGATCGTACTACCCGTATTACTCTTCTCGTGTTTATCTGCATTCAGTCAGATATCATTTGGAGATTCAAAAAGAATCAATGACAACTGGAAATTCAATCTTCAGGATACTCCGGAAGCTCAAAAAACAACTTACGACGATAGCAAATGGCAATCTGTAAATGTCCCACACGACTGGAGCGTAAAAGGACAATTGAGCCCAACATTAGCAAGTTGTACCGGATTCCTGCCGGGCGGAATTGGCTGGTATCGTAAATCAGTTATCATTCCGCAAAATAAAACAGGCGAAAAAGTCTATTTGTATTTTGAAGGCGTGTACAACAGAAGCGAAGTTTTTATCAACGGGCATTCCTTAGGGAAACGCCCAAATGGTTATATTTCTTTTGCTTATGATGCCACGCCCTATGTAAAATATGGTGGCGAAAATACCATTTCGGTTCGTGTAGACCACAGTCAGAGTGCCGATTCAAGATGGTACACCGGATCGGGAATTTACAGAGATGTCTGGTTGGTATATGCCAATCCGGTTCATATCGCCCAATGGGGTGTTTATGCCAATCCGGAAGTAAAAAAAGGAACAGGAACGCTAAATGTTGAGGTTGAGGTTGAAAATGGCTCTTCAGTAAAATCAAACCTTACCGTTGTAAATGAACTGATCTCAAAAGACGGAAAATCTGTTGGAAAATCCTCGATTAAGGTTGAAGTTGCAGCCAACAAAAGCGGCAAAATCACCACTAAAATAAACGTGAAAAATCCTCAATTATGGGATTTGGACAATCCGAATTTGTATCAGCTTAAAACAACTGTTTTCAAAGACAGTGCACCAGTTGATGAAACAGTAACCAAAACGGGTTTCAGAAATTTCACATTTGATCCTAATAATGGTTTCGCCCTGAATGGAAAATGGATGAAAGTAAAAGGCGTTTGTCTGCATCATGATGCGGGAGTTTTGGGTTCTGCAGTACCAAGAGAAGTTTGGGAAACCAGATTAAAAACATTAAAAGAAATAGGTGTAAATGCTATTCGTACCAGTCATAATCCACAGGCTCCTGTTTTTTACGAACTTTGTGATGAGTTAGGATTATTGGTTCTAAACGAAGCGTATGACGAATGGGAATTTCCAAAGCGTAAATGGCTGGAAGGCTGGAATTACGGAACTCCGGGATTCGAAGGTACGTTTGATATTTTTGCAGATTATGCCGAGAAAGATTTAGAAGATTTTGTACGACGTGACCGTAATCACCTTTCCGTTTTTGCGTGGAGTATTGGTAACGAAGTAGATTATCCAAATGATCCGTATTCTCACCCGGTGCTGGATAAAGGAAAAGATGGTTTCGGACAAGCTGCTTATGGTGGTTATAAGAAAGATGCACCAGATGCCATGCGTCTTGGAGCCATTGCAAAACGTTTGGTGGCAGCCGTAAAAAAGTACGACAAATCACGTCCAACAACCGCTGGTTTGGCAGGAGTTGCCATGTCTAACGAAACCGAATATCCAGGGGCTTTAGACATTACAGGATACAACTATACCGAAAGCAAATACCAGTCAGATCACGAGAAATACCCAAACAGAGTTATTTTTGGCAGTGAAAATGTTCATGACATGGAACCCTGGTTAGCGGTAAAAAACAACAAACATATTTTCGGGCAATTCTTATGGACCGGAATTGATTATTTAGGAGAATCAGGAAGATGGCCATCAAGAGGTTTTTATTCCGGATTGGTTGATTTTGCGGGAGTAATCAAACCAAGAGGCTATTTCCGTCAGTCATTGTGGTCAGATAAACCCATGACTTATATGGGAACTTATCCGTTGAAAAATGAAAAAGACGTTTCTAAAGATGCATGGGCAATCTGGAATTACACTCAGGCTGAAAAAATTCGCGTAGTAGTGTATACCAATGCGACAAAAGCGCGTTTAGAATTAAACGGAAAAGTAGTAGGCGAAACAAAAGCATACGACGAAAAAACCGGAATTATCTATTGGGATATCCCGTTTACTGCAGGAAAACTGGAAGCTATTGGTTTAAGCAAAGACGACAAAGAAGTAAGCAGATATAGTATTACAACTACAGGACAACCTGTCGAACTGACAATTGCAGACAAAGATATTACCATTACAAAAGACAAAGGTGTTGCCAAAATCATGGTTCAGGTTAAAGATCAAAATGGTTTACCGGTTATGCTTTCAGACAATGAAGTAACCTGTACCATTAGCGGTCCCGGAATTTTATTAGGATTAGAAGCCGGAAACAACAGCGACATGACGGATTATACAGACAATGTTCAAAGAGTTTATCACGGTCACATTGCGGCGTACATTCAGGCAGCAGGTGAAGCAAAACCCATAAAGGTTACGTTTACAAGTCAGTGGTTAAAACCGGTAGAAGTAACGATTACTGTAAAATAATATAAGATATAAAAAATCGTCAGCAGGGACCTGACAGGTTTTAAAAACCTGTCAGGTCCAATAAAGGTGATGTTATAAATAATTGACCTGTTGGCCTTTTTGTGAAGCGGACAGGTTAATTGTATATAGCATTCAAAAGTTTATTATATTTAAAATGTAGTATTCACATTTATTCAGGATTGAAATGAAAATAAAAAATAAAATTGCTTTGGCAATAGTCGCTGTTTTGGCAGCGGTTTCTTCGAATGCTCAAAGCACAACCTTCAAAAAAGAAGCATTCAAACAATGGGCACAAACCCCGCCAATGGGCTGGAACAGCTGGGATTGTTATGGTTCTACAGTTGAAGAACACGAAGTAAAGGCCAATGCCGATTATATGGTTAAAAACCTGAAAAAATTGGGTTGGGAATATATTGTGGTCGATATCAGATGGTTTGTCGAAAATGACAAAGCAGGAGGCTACAACCAGAAAGATCCACGTTATGTAATCGATCAATATGGACGATATTTGCCGGCCCTAAACCGTTTTCCATCGGCGAAAGACGGACAAGGGTTTAAACCTCTGGCAGATTATATCCATAAAAAAGGATTGAAATTCGGAATCCATATCATGCGCGGAATTCCTAAAAAAGCGGTGGAAGACAAATTGCCCATTAAAGGAACAAACGGAATCACAGCCGATCAAATTTACACCACAGCATTGCAATGCGAATGGTTAAAAGACAATTATACGATTGTTGCTGATAAACCCGGAGCTCAGGAATACTACAATTCTATATTTGAACTGTATGCACAATGGGGCGTGGATTTTATCAAAATTGATGATTTATCAAGACCGTATCATGAGGGCGAAATCAACTTAATCAGAAACGCAATCGACAAATGCGGACGTAAAATTGTATTGAGTACTTCGCCGGGAGAAACGCCTATAGACGCAGCGCCGCACGTAAGCACTCATGCCAATATGTGGCGTATGGTAGATGACGTCTGGGATACGTGGCCGCACATCACCCATTTGATGAATGTCGCTCAAAAATGGTATCCGTATATTGCACCGGGAACCTGGCCGGACTGTGATATGATTCCGTTAGGACGTATTTCGTTAAGAGGAGAACGTGGAGAAGACAGAATGTCCCGCCTGACAAAAGACGAGCAATATACCCTGATTACGTTCTTTAATATTTTTAAATCACCGTTGTTTTTTGGTGGAGATTTACCAAGTAACGATGCTTTCACCTTATCATTATTAACAAATAAAGAAGTGGTAAAAATGCATAATGAAAGTACCGATGTAAAACAGCTTTTCCAGAAAGAAGGTAAAATTGCCGTAACCTCAAAAAATTCAAAAGACGGAAGTGTTTATTTGGCGTTATTTAATATTTCAGATCATGAAACAGAAAAAATTTCAGTAAATGGATCTGATCTTGGACTTACGGGAAATATTGATGTATTAAACATGTGGACAGCTGAAAAATCTAAAATTACATCTCCGGAAATTTCAGCAGAATTAAAACCGCATAGTTCCGTTTTGTATCAGTTAAAAAGTAAAAAATAATGAGAAAAAAATATTTTAGCCTGGTATTCTTTTTGGTTTTTTTTAATTTTTCAAAGGCCCAGAATACTCCAAAAGGAACTCCGCCTGTTATTGCTGATAAAGACTTAACAGCTTATTTGTTTGTATACTTTACAGGAAATAAAGTAGAACAGGAAGCTGTGCATTACGCCATAAGTGCCGATGGGTATCACTATTATCATCTTAATAACAATAAACCTGTATTGGATAGCAAAACGATCAGTTCAACAGGAGGAGTTCGTGATCCGCATATTTTGCGTGGCGATGATGGCAAAACATTTTATATGGTTTTGACCGATATGACTTCCTCAAAAGGCTGGGACAGTAATCGCGCTATGGTTTTACTGAAAAGTACTGATCTGGTAAAGTGGGAGAGCAGCGTTGTAAACATTCAGACCACTTTTCCGGGCAATGAAAACTTAAAACGTGTTTGGGCACCGCAGACCATTTACGATGCAAAAGCAGGAAAATATCTGATTTACTTTAGCTTGCAGCATACAGGAGGCCCTGATAAAATTTATTACGCTTATGCGAATAAAGATTTCACGGCTCTGGAAAGTGCTCCAAAACTATTGTTTGTACCAAAATCAGAGCGGGCCTGTATCGACGGGGATATTATTGAGAAAGATGGCGTGTATCATCTTTTCTACAAAACCGAAACAGAAAAGGCAGGTATAAAAGTGGCTACTACCACAGATTTAACTTCAGGAAAATGGACTGAAAACGATCATTACCTGCAACAAACCCAGGATGGGGTGGAAGGCTCAGGGGTTTTCAAATTAAACAATTCGGATGACTATATTTTAATGTACGATGTGTACACCAAAGGAAGATATCAGTTTACGAAAACCAAAGATCTGGAAAATTTCACAGTAATTGATAACGATATTTCCATGGATTTTAATCCGCGTCACGGAACTGTTTTACCCATAACCAGATCCGAATTAAAACGGCTTATTGCCAAATGGGGAATGCCGGAGAAATTCCCGAAAATAAATAACAATCCGGTTTTGGAAGGGTATTATGCTGATCCTGAAATTTTATATTCTAATAAAACAAAGAAATATTATATTTATCCAACAAGTGACGGATTCGACGGCTGGTCAGGAAACTATTTTAAAACGTTTTCATCAGATAATTTGACTGACTGGAAAGACGAAGGAATTATTGTAGATCTTAGAAAAGAGGTAAGCTGGGCGAATCGAAATGCATGGGCACCTTGTATTGTCGAGAAAAAGATCAAAGGAAAATACCAGTATTTTTATTATTTCACGGCAGCACAAAAAATAGGCGTTGCGGTTTCTGATAATCCTGCAGGACCTTTTAAAGATAGCGGAAAAGCTCTGGTAGACAAGAAACCCGAAGGCATAAAAGGAGGTCAGGAAATCGATCCGGATGTTTTTACAGATCCTAAAACAGGAAAAAGCTATTTGTACTGGGGCAATATGTATATGGCAGTAGCCGAATTGAATCCCGATATGGTTTCGATTAAAAAAGGCACAGTAAAAGTCCTTAAAGTTGATGATACCTTTCGTGAAGGAACGTATGTAATGTACAGAAATGGACAATATTATTTTTTATGGAGTGAAGATGATACCAGAAGCCCAAATTACAAAGTAAGGTACGGAATTTCTAAATCGCCTTTGGGGCCAATCGAAATTCCTAAAAACAATATTGTCATCCAGGGAATCCCGGATCAGGGAATTTATGCGACAGGACATAATTCAGTATTGCAAATTCCCAATAAGGACGAGTGGTATATTGTTTATCACCGATTTTCGTATCCAACCGGAATAAAAATGGGCGATGCCGCGGGTTTTCATCGTGAAGTTTGCATAGACAAATTAGAGTTTAATAAGGATGGTACTATTAAACAGGTTATGCCAACCCATGTTGGCATCAATGCCGTTAAATAATTTATTAAATTAGCTTTCATCAGTAAGGACTGTTTCTTTTAAAAAGGGGCAGTCCTTATTTTTTTTTATCCATCTAAAAAACAGCTTTCCTCAGGGAAAAAGTCATAAGTAAAATCGTTAGGCATAAATGTTAAAAATAAGTAAAAATTGACGTTTTAGATTTAATTACAACTTTTAGTTATATTCTATAAGGGGGTTTGCAGAAAGAAAAAAGCAGATTATGCGTAATATTGTGGGCATAGAAATATTGTTTTTTAGCAATTATCTGAGATAGTCTCTCTCTGTTTTATTTGATTCTGATCACAATAAATTCAAGTTTTTTTTAAATAACCCCCAATTATTATGTTTTTTACCCTTACTCATGAACAGATCCGTTTTCAGTATGGATCAAATCGATGGCAATACAATTTTAATGAGATTGCTGAACTTGGTTTACTCAAAAAAAAGAAGACCTACCTTCTTGAAAATTCCGTTTTTATTTCGGTAACAGCTTTGGCCTATTATTGTATGGTCTTTTCAAATTTATCCGAGTTGTATTACATAGGGCCTACCCTGTTAGCCTATACAGTTCTTATTATTTTGAGATTTCATAACGATATAGAATTTGAATATTATGTCATTGTGAGAGACATTTATAAAAAAGAAACCAAAGTTAAAATTAATAGCCAGGATCGTCCCGTAATAGGAAAACAGATTGATCAGTACCTGAACCTCAATTTTGACCGGCTTTTGCAACAAACAAACCATAACCTATAAAATTAAGACATGCTATTATTCGGAATTTCCGTTTATGATTTAGTTTTAATGGCAGTAGCTATTTTATATGGTTTTGTTATTACTACTAAAAAAAAATGAACGCATACTATATCATTAACCTACCATTGAAATAGTATGATAAACACACTAAACGTATAGCTTAAATACTAAAAGTTTACTAGCGGTCAGTTTTTAGCTATACAAAATACCCCCAAAATTATGACTTCTTCAATAAAAAATAAAATAAAAAGCATCAGAGAATTGAAAAATTACACGCAGGAATATATGGCAGATCAATTAGGAGTTACACAAGCAGGATATAGTAAGATTGAAAAAGGAAAAACAATTCTTTCTTATGTTAAATTGGTCGAAATTGCCCGCATTTTAGAAGTTAGCGTAGAAGACGTTATCAGTTTTGACAGTCAACGATATTTCAATAGTTTCAATAAAGTGAGAGGAAACAACAACGGAAGTATCCAGATTAACTCTGATAATAGTGCTACTCTAAAGGTTTTGTATGAAGACAAAATTATTCTTTTAGAAAAACTATTAAAAAAAACAGAAGAAGAATTATGCCGTTACAAAGACAAATTTGGACAGATTTAAAATGTCTTAAAAAAAGTCGGGACTTTTAAGATCCCGACTTTTTTATGCTTAAAGTTTGACTCTTTCACTTCTGTTTTAGTAATATTAGCCAATACTTCCTTGACAAGATTTCGTATATTATGGATTCATCCATAGAATAATATTCCAAAGCGCATTCATTGTGGATTTGTTATACAACCAAACGGGACTTTCTTTGTCTTTTATAGCTATAAATTCAAAGATTCCTTCTTTACCTTTTTTTAATGCATTATGGTGTAAAATATCAGAAAAGTCATTTAATGGTATTTCTCCAATCGTGCCTAAAACAGTAGAATAATAAACATCTTTCCTGCCAATGATGGTGTAAATTCCATCTTCTTTTTGTATTCCAAATAATGCGCACTTGCCTTCTGCATTCAAAGAATTAATAATTTGCGAGGTATCATCTCTAAAATAAGCACCTGCATATTCTTCTAAATTATTACGCTTAATTTTTGATTTTAAAATACTTGTTTTCATTTAATATTGCAATAGCTTTCTCCGGGTTAAATTTTTTACCGTCGTAACCAGGATTATTTTTAAAAGTGTAAAGGTCATTTTTTGCCATAATAATTTTTGTATTTTAATCGAAAGTTGATTCAGGCTAAACAGGCTTTATAGGAGTAATATTATTTTAATAAGGAGGCATAAAAAAATCGGAACTTTTTAAAATCCCGATTTTTAATATTATAATTTTACTTAAACGGTCTGATCATCAACAGTAGCATCGGGAGCATTTTTCTTTACTGATTCGATTCCGTTTTCTCTTGCTGATACACTTTCGTACATTTCGCTTGAGCCAATAATCTGACCATTAGTGGCTTTTAAATTAAAATACGGTTTTCCGTTGCTGGATTCTTTTCTGTCAAAACGGTTATCATCCTGTGAATTTGTCTTTACAGATTCGATTCCGTTAGTGCAGGCTGCTTTTGTGGTATATCCTTCACTCGTTAGAATGGTCTGACCGTTACCTGCTTTTAAATTAAATTGGAATTCACCATTGGTTCTTTTAGTAATTACAAATTTTCCCATGTAGTTTTATTTAAATTAGATATAAATTTATTTTGCTACAGATAAAAATACAAAATTGCATCCTATAAATCATACAAATGCAAAAAATAATAATTGATGATCAGAAAGAACAAGAAAAGGATCAGAAAGCATAAAATAAATCAATATAGTTCTTTATTTTATGATGATGCGTTTTTAATTTTTTAAGAAAAATATTTAAACTAAAAATATTATTAAAAGAATATTCTTATATTTATAGAATTAAAACTATAATGTCATGAAAAAGTTAGTATTATTATTTATTGTTATTTTTCAGTTGTTATCTTGTAATTCTAATAAAAAAGGAGAAACTGTTCAAGCGCCCTTAGAAACATTAGACAATGAAAATACAGAAAGTATTTTGGGAAAAGTAACGGTGTACGAAGGTGTATTGCCATGCGCAGATTGTGAAGGAAGTGAAACGGTATTAAAAATTTATCAGGGTGATGGCACAATAGAGAGTCATAAATTTGAACTTACGAGTATCTATAAAGGCAAAAAACCTGAGAAAAAGTTCGTAGAGAAAGGAAATTATAATCTGGAAAGAGGATTAGAAAAAGATCCGGATGGAACAATCTATGTGCTGAATTATGATAAATCCCAAGCCGGTCAGATTTATTATGGCTACACAGCCAAAACTCCTGATAAGATATTTCTACTGGACAATAACCGCGAAAAGATCAAATCTAAATTGAATTATTTTTTAACACTGAAGGAATAAGAAAATAGTATTTCTATAGCATATAATAGAGTTAAAGGTTTAGCATATACCTTTAACTCTTTTTTTTTCTAATTTCCCATTCGAAAATCGGTAACACTATGCTGATCCAGGCTAATTTCCTCAAAAATACTTTGAGTGCCTTTGTCTACAGGACATTGTGTACTAATTCCCATCCAGATTGTTTTAGGATAATTGTTTTGATACAAACGAACCATTTGCCAGTTCTTTTTATCTAAAGAATAATAACTCGCCACTGTTCGGGTATCAGAGGATATTTTCATATAAATCGCCGGGCTTTTTACTACATCGTGATTATTATCGTCAGAGGTACCAATAGTACGTACCGTTACCACACGATGATTACCGCGTTCGTCCTGTTCAAAGCAAAATTTCTGATAAAAGTTATCATTCACATAGATATATAAAACACCTGCATTATACAACCCTTTTGGGGTAAATTGGGGTGTTACTTTTGAAATCAGTGTAAAAGGTTTTGTGTTATCTACTTTTGATAAAAGAATAGGAGCAGTATTGTTGGATAATTCGCCATTTGGGTCAGCAAAATAATCTTTCTTTTTTCCTGCACGAAAAATTACTTTACCGTTCTCACCGGCTTTCGCCAAAGTATCGGCACCGTTAACCGATTTTGTAAAATGAATTCCTGAGATTTTAAGATCGCAAGGGGTGCCGTTTACAAAGGCTGAATCGGCAGTGGTTTTACTTTTTGAAGTTTCCAATGGTGTTTCTTTCTGATTATTGTTTCCACAGGCTGATAATAAGGCTATTCCCGATAAAATCCCGAAAACATAAATTTTTGATTTCATAAAATGCTTTTTTTTAATAGAAAAATGATATTTTAGTTTATCAAAAATACCGCTGCTTTCCAGAAGCCACAATACTTAAAATTAACCATTTTTAATCCTGTTTATGTCAAATGTCTCCGTCGGGAACCAATTATCGGCCACTTTATTAGAACAAACATTTTCGATTGGCGAATGCCATGACATAGAAACCTTCAAACAATGGGTTGCCGGTTATGTGAGCCTTGATCAGTGTGTCGCTGTGTTATCTGATTTTCAGGCCGATTGCAGTTATATTTTTGCAGGTAATTTCGGAAAGGTATTTGGCTTGCCTTCTGAAAACTCCGTGATCGATTCGGCTTTCGAAGAATGTATTTTTACCAAAATTCATCCCGATGATCTAATCGAGCGCCATATATTAGAATTGAATTATTTTCAGTATCTCAAAAGTTTGCCCTGTCAGGAATACCATAAATATAGTACTTCCAGTAGAATTCGCACTCAAAATACCATTGAAGATTGTGCTTACATTCATCACCGGACGATTTACCTGAAAAGTTTTAGCAACGGAAGCGTCTGGCTGGCATTATGCCTTTATGCGCCTTCGGCAGATACGCAGCCACGTTTGGGAATTGATGGAAAAATAGTAAATATTGAAACCGGTGAAGTTATTGCGGTCGAAAAATACAAACATTACGAACAAACATTACTTTCCAAACGGGAACTCGAAATCCTTACTCTTGTTGCAAAGGGAAGTAATAGTTCACAAATTGCGGTACAACTCCATATTTCCGTATACACCGTTCGTCGTCACAGGCAAAATATTATTGAGAAAATGAAAGTCGCCAATACAACAGAAGCCGTAAAAACCGCTATGGTAATGGGAATCATTTCGATTTGAAAGAAGTTAATTCAAAAAAAGGCATAAAAAAAAGACACTAATTTTATTTTAGTGTCTTTTTTATTTCGTTTTAATGGTAAACCTTATTTAATTGTAATAGGCAATTCAACGGTTGTTTTGTCCCATCCAATGACCAAATTTGCTACAGCACCTTGTGCGGTAAAAGCAATTGATAAAGCTTCGATTGGAGTAGAAACCGGTTTAGCAGGCACTGAAACTCTTACGATGTCTTTGCTTTCGTCGTAAGCATAATTCCCCCACATATCAAGTTCTTTATTGATAATGATCGTCCATTTGTCTTTTTCAGGAATAGCAAATAAACTGTAAGTACCAGCCGGAATATTTTTACCGTCGATGGTTACCGGTTTGTAGAATTTGATTTCTGTATTTTCGTTAGCACCAACTCTCCAAACTTCTCCAAACTTAATTAACTCTCCAAAAATGTTACGCCCTTTAGCCGAAGGTCTTGAATAAATGACCTTAATGGATGGTGAAGGGTTGTCTGTTTTTTTGAATTTTACTGCTTTATTTGGAAAATAAGCAATATCAACCGGACTTGCATCAAGCGGAGCAAATTTTACTACATCTTGTGCCTGAACTGTAAAGGCAGCAAATAAAGTAACTGCCAGTAAACTTAATTTTTTCATAGGATTACAATTTTTAGAATAACTACAAAGTAAGTTAATAATGAAGAAAAATCATATAATTACAGTTTGTTTTTTGTTAATGAATTGATAACAGTTTTGCATTTAATTTAGAAAGGCACAGAAAGCTTTCCTTTTTTCTTATTTTATAGCACAATACTTTTGATTATTCTTTTTTCTTTTTGGCATACCAATCCTGCATGATATAAAAGGCTTTCTTTTTATTACCATCGTTTGAGATCAGTCCTTTACGGTTGTATTCGTCCTGAATTTCCGGCAAAAGCCTTCTTGGTGATCTGAAATCTACCAGAATCCAGGGGCTTAAGCCACTAAGATGAGGTATTTTTTCGATCATCTTTAAATTCTGAATGTATAAATATTCCTGGAATTCTTCTGTCCAGCGTTCATTTTTTGCGCCGTGCAAACCTTGTTTCGCATCTCCGCCAAATTCAGAAACGATTACAGGTTTGTTGTATTTGGTTTTCCAGAAGATTTTTTCAGCATTTTCAAGATTTCCGCCATACCAGCCTAAATATTGATTGAATGAAATAATATCCAAATATTCGCCAATAGCGTCATTAATGGTACCAAATCCGGCGCTGTCGCTTTGCGTCAATAACGCCGCACTGATTAATCGGGTATTGTCTAAAGATTTGGTATGATCGACTAAATTTTTGATGAAAGCATTTCTGGCATCAGATACAGGAGTTTCATTTGCCATCGACCAGATAATAATACAAGCTCTGTTTTTATCTCTGGTAATAGCGGCTGTCAATTGATCTTCAGCATTTTTATAGGTATTTTTATTGGTAAATTCCACTGTCCAGTATACCGGAATTTCTTCCCAAACCATTAATCCCATTTTGTCCGCCGTTCTGATAATGTTTTCGTTATGCGGATAATGAGCCAGACGAACATAGTTACAACCCAGTTCTTTGGCCCAGTTTAGCAAGCGCAAAGCATCTTCTTCAGAGTTGGCACGTCCGCCTTTTGCATTTTCTTCATGAATAGAAATACCACGTAAAAAGATTTCTTTTCCGTTTAAAAGAATTTTATCTTCTTTTGTTTCGATCGTTCTGAAACCAATATTGTCTTTTAGTTTTTCTCCGTTGAAATCAATTGTGACGTCGTACAATTTTGGGTTTTCAGGTGACCAGTACGAGATTTTTTTTGCCGGAATTTCAAAATTTACCATTCCATCAGCGCTAATTTTTCCTTTGTAATTTATTTTTAATTCCGGAATAGAAATGGTTACATCGTTTTGTGCCGAATTGAAGTTGTTGATTTTTACAAAACCGGAGATCAAAGCGGCATTGCCCTTTTTAAGCTGAATGTTGTAATCTTCCACAAACGATTCATTCTCTTCGATTAAAGTCACGTCGCGCGTGATTCCGCCATAATTCCACCAATCTGTATTAATCGTTGGTACATCTTCTTTATGACGGGTATTGTCTGCTTTAACCACCAAATAGTTGTCTTTTGGTTTTACTATTGAAGTTATTTCATAATTAAAAGGCGTAAAACCACCTTCATGTCTTCCTAGTTTTTTCCCGTTCAGATAAACATCTGCCTTGTAATTAATGGCTCCGAAATACACAAAAAGGCGTTTTTTATCCTTTACATCATAATCGAAAGATTTCTTAAACCATACGTTTCCTTCGTAATATTTAAGTTCCGGAACCTGCGAAGTCCAATCGCCCGGAATGTTTATTTTGGGCGATTTATCAAAATCGTATTCTACTAATTCCTGTTTGTTGACGGCATGATAATTATTGAAAAAAGCAGCATTTGAAGGTTTTTCCTGTGTGTCGTATTCGTCGTGATGAAAACTGTAATAGCCAGTTTCGTAAGGATCAACGATGTAATTCCAAACGCCGTTTAAAGAAGTTGTATTTCTATTGGCAACATTTGAAATCAGGTTTTGCGCCTGCCCGATAAAGGCCGAAGTAAAAAGTAGAAGGGTAATTAATTTTTTCATGGGTAAAATTTATTTTTTAATCATTTTGATGCCTTTCGACAAGGTGTTTTCTTTTCTGAATTTAACAATATAAAGTCCCGATTTTAAAGACGATACATTCACACTTTCAGAAATGGTATCGTGAGCAATAAGCTGTTTTCCGTTATTGTCATAGATTCTTATTCCTGTGTATTGATTCAAAATAGCTTCAGAAAGCTGGAGTTTATCTGTAACAGGATTTAGAAATTGTATATCAGCCTTAGCGGCCGAATGTCCTTTTGCAGATAAAGATGTTAATTCATCGATACTAAAATCCGAAAAGCGCATGTCTTCATCTCTCATATTGGCTATATCAGCCAAACTGCGATAAATTCCCCATTTAGGGCGAATAAAAGAATTTGCAGCATAAACAACACCAGTAGGCGAGGTATAGGCAGGACGAATCGTTTGAATATTGGGGTTATTATAATCCATTAACACCGTTCCGTCACTTACCTTTTTTATCGTAATTGCGTATGTTCCCTGTAAGCCTACTTTAATGGTTTCTGTAGCTTCAACCCAAACATCTTCAAACAAAGCCAGGTTTGGGGTTTGGTATTTTACGGTTGCGGCGGCTGCATCTTTATCGTAAATTAGTTCTAATCGGGTTCCGCCATTGGATAATTTCCTCAATGTCAAAGTAAAAAGCGGATCATCGTCGTCGCCATCAACGGCTTTAACCTGATGAATGTGCGTAAAACTGGTCGTAGGTTTAAATCCGGCAGGGACTTTAAAACGCCATTTGTATTGTACCGTTTCGCCAATAATCCCTTTTAAATTATCGGGAGAAGGGGCATACGATTTTATTTCAACACGCTGTCGGTCTGTTTTTCCCGCGACAGGTTCATTATCCGGAGGTGTGTTGCTCACGTGCGAATGAAATTCAAAAACATATTTGTTTAGCTCTGTATCAAAAATTTCTGTGATATGCGGACCAAAACCGGGATGAATTGCATCTGGTGCTTCGACAGCTCCGTTTGCAGTGCCGGGTGCCAATACGTTTGTAATTAATTCATAAGTTCCAACTCCGGCAGGGCCGTCTGCATTTAGGGTTACTTGTGCGTGGGTTGCAAAACCTGAGAGTACTAAAGCAATTCCGTAAAAAATTATATTTTTCATAATTGAGTTTTTAGTTTATACACAATTTTTTGATCTTATGGTAGGTAGGATCGTATAAAAAGCTCCGCACTGCAATTCACCAATCTTTGTCGGGTTACGTGTGATCCTTCTTTTCTCAGGATGACATTCGCTCTCGGAAATTCTTTGTGGGGTTACGTGTGTGATCCTTCGTTCCTCAGGATGACATTTGCTATCGGAAAATCTTTGTCGACTTACGTGTGTGATCTTTGGTTCCTCAGGATGACATTCGTTATCGGAAATTCTTTGTCGGGTTACGTGTGTGATCCTTCGTTCCTCAGAATGACATTCGTTATCGGAAAATCTTTGTCGGGTTACGTGTGTGATCCTTCGTTCCTCAGGATGACATTTGCTATCGGAAAATCTTTATCGACTTACGTGTGTGATCCTTCGTTCCTCAGGATGACATTCGCTCTCGGAAAATCTTTGTCCGGCTACGGGTGTGATCTTTGGTTCCTGAGGAACTGTTGTAAAAAAACTTTGCTTTTTTACTACTTTGACAGCGTAACTCCAGCCAGCTAAATCCAGGTTGCAATCAATTCGTAATCTTCAAATATTCGCCTTTAAAACTCTGGTTCAATGCCGTCATTTCAATCGGAATTCCTGAACCATCGGGAACAACTTCGATTGATGCTTTTCCGTTTGCCATTTTTATGGATTCACTTCCGGTTGGAGTTCCCTGGCTTTTCATTGTTTTTCCACCTTTCAGACATTGAAAATAAACACTTTCTTCATAATCTAAACAACGTAAATTATTGTTATCAATTGCAATAGCTGTCACTAAATAATGGCCATTTTTTAATTTTTCTGCTGACAATTGTAAAGATGTTGCCGTGTCGTTTTTATTGAAACGGTAATTGACTTTGATCGTATCGGAAACTTTTTTTCCGTCTTTTGCTTCTCCAATAGCAATCAGGATGTTTTCACCTTTAAGGAAATTAACATCCCAAGTTAAGCCATTTGCGGGATAAAGCGAAAGGTTTCTTTGTTTTTGTCCCAATGATTTTCCCTGATGAAATAAAGTAACTTTCTGGCAATTGCTAAAAACGCTCAAAGTTCTGGGTGTATTTTCAGGGCCCTGTCGTTCTGTCCAGGTATGCGATTCGATGTAGGTAAAAGGCTCGTCGCTCCAGTAACTTTTAAAAACATAATACGCATCTTTTGGATTTCCGTTGCGGTCAACCAGTCCTTTTTGATTCATGTACGGGATATCATCTTCCGGACGTAACGGCGTTGCAAAATCCTTAAATGCCCATTGAACATTACCCACAAACGTTGGGTCATTCTCGGATATATGCAAGTGCCAGTCAAATAAATCGACAATATAATTCTCACTCCAATCGCCAATTTGTGCAATATTGGCCACTTTGGTTTGCACAATAGCTTCTTCCCATCCTTCGGCTTTGATGATGTTTTCGCCGGTAATTGGATTTTCGCTATGACGCCCCACATGACTGTCTCCGCCATATTCAGCGTGAATAAAATGCTTGTATTCTTTTTTGTAAACTTCAATTGCTTTTTGGTAGCTTTTGTAGCTTCCCGAATACCAGCCGGACCAGATCGAAGGGGAGAAGACATCGACAATTTGAGAACCTTCATAATACTTTCTAATCGCCGTTTTTCGGGTTGGATCAAGTTTGTGGGCGATGTCGTTCAATTCGGTTAAAAAGATATTCGTTCTTTCAGTATTATCTCCGTCAGGAAAATCAGGCAGCCAATTCATTTCATTACCCAAAGACCAGATAATAATACTGGGATGATTGTAATTTTGACTTATGATTTCTTCGAGCATGTTTTTGGTATTGGTCTGCCACAGTTTATCGCCAATCCCGCCACGACACCAGGGCAATTCATCCCAAACCAATAATCCGAGTTCATCGCAGGCTTTATAAATTTCAGGATCTTGCGGATAATGTGCAAGACGAACAAAATTAGCGCCCATTTTTTTGATCGATTCCATATCGGCACGATGTTGTGCATTACTCATCGCAGCGCCAACCCCCGCTTGTTCTTCATGACGATGTGTGCCACGAATCAATAATCGTTTTCCGTTTAAATAAAACGGACCGTGATCTTTAAATTCAAACCATCTAAAACCTACTTTTTCGTTTACGCTGTCCCTGATTTGGTTTTTCTCTGATAAAAAGGCGGTAACTTGATATAAATTTGGTTTTTGGGTATCCCATAATTCAGGATTTTTCAGGTTTTCAAATGTAATGGTCGTTGTTTTATCCAAAACCGGAATTGTTTTACGGGCAATCTTTTTCCCTTTTGGATCTTTAAGAATTACCGTTAACGATAAGGCTGCCGTATTTTCAGGATTAACAGTTGACGCCACAATATTTAAAGAAGCTTTTTTAGCCGAAACTTCAGGAGTTGTAATTTTTAGATTGTCGATATGATTTTTGTATTTAGACAAGAACCAGACATCGCGGGTTATGCCGCCATAAATAAAGAAATCGCTTTTTTGGGACGGAATAACGTCAATATCATAACTATTATCCACCCGAACAAAAATTTCGTTGTTTCCTTCTTTAATAAAATGGGTAATATCAATAGTAAAACCAATGTATCCCCCAATATGTCCTCCGGCTTCTTTACCGTTTACATATACTTTTGTGGTTACATTCGATCCTTCGAAATACAAGTAATAGCGTTGGTTTTGGTCAATTTTGGCAATGTTCAGCTTTTTTTGATACCAGCTTGCATCACGTCTGTAACCCGGATTTAGATCGGTTGCATCTTCGGCATTCCAGGTATGGGGTAAATTTAAGGAAATCCAATTGGTCGCTTTTTGTGCTTCGCTAAGATTGGGAGTATGATTTTCCAGATATTGCCAATTGTCATTGATATTCATTTTTGTCTGGGCAAAACAGCTGCCCGGACCAATCTGAAAAAAAACAAAAAGGGCAAAAATAAAAAATGTATTATAGTGGTACAGTCGGTTCTTCATAAATTATAAATGAGGTTCAAAGGGGCAAAGGTTCAGGGGCTCAAAGGTTCAGAGGTACAAAGGCTCAAAGGTTCATTCAAAGGCTAAAAACCTTTGTCGCTTTGTACCTCTGAACCTCTGTACCTTATTAATTACTTTCTTCTTAACAATGCTTCCAGAAAATAATAGTCGGCATAGATAATAGGTTCGTCGATTTCGTCATGTTTTGGCCAGTTTCCGGTACTGTGGCCGAATATAAAAGGTGCATTTATTTTTGGATCTAAAATGTATTTATCAGATTCTAAAGTTGCGATTACCTTATCGGCGAAAGCCAGATACGTTTTATTTTTAGTATAACCATATAATTCATATAAAGCAGAAGCCATAACGGTTGCAGCAGAAACATCACGTGCCGAATTTGGAATAGCAGGATCCCTAAAATCCCAATACGGAATTCCGTCTTCGGGCAGGTTTTTATCGGTCATGAAAAATTGTGCTGTTGCTTCGGCTTGTTTTAAATAGGCAGGATCTTTGGTATACCGGTACGACATGGTAAATCCATACACCGCCCAGCCTTGTCCGCGTGCCCAAACGGAATCGTCATTATACCCCTGAAGTGTCGTTTTTTTTCTAACAGCCCCCGAAGCCGGATTATAATCAATAACATGATAACAACTATTGTCTGCCCTAAATTGATTTTTTAAAGTGGTATTGGCATGTTGAACCGCAATATCCTGATACTTTTTATTACCGGATAATTTGGTGGCTTCAAAAAGCAATTCGAGATTCATCATGTTGTCGATAATCACAGGATAATCCCAAATTTCCTTGTTGAAGTCCCAAGAGCGGATGGCGCCCACTTTTGGATCAAAACGGGTGCATAAAGTTTCGGCACCTTTTATAATTACATCCTTGTATTCTTGTTTGTTTTCGGCTTTTAAAGCTTCGCCATAAGGGCAATACACTTTAAATCCAACATCGTGAGAGCCTCGGTTTACACTTTCTTTTTTGCTGAAAGGCGTCCATTTTTCGGCTTGTTTCTTATATTCCGCATTGCCTGTCAGTTGGTATAATTGCCAAAGATTTCCGGCAAAGAATCCGCTTGTCCAGTCTCTTGAAGGAACTTTTTTGATTTGATTGGTTTTGAGGGTCATACTTCTGGGCATTGACATCGAATCAACAGGATAATCGAGCAACATTTTGTATCGCGTTTCCAGAAGTTTTTCTGCTGTTACAGAAGTATTTTTTGTTGTAGAATTAATCCCGGATTTGCACGCTGTTACCAGCAATGCAACCCCAAGGACTAAAGCAAAATTACTAACTTTATTCATACTTATTATTGTTTTTAACGGAATCTAAATTTCGCAGGGCATAATTTTAAACACAGAGAAACATAGTTTTCAGGAGTATTTAAAAAGGCGTTTCACTTGCACAAACACACATAGCTCTGTGTGAGAAAGTAGTTTCTTTTTATTCTCTTTTTTTAATTTCTAAATATGAAATCTATGTTTCTATGTGTTTAAATTTTTTCACGGTGATTGAGCAGATTTTTGAGTCTAATAATCCAACAATCTAAAAATCTATTTTAATACCCGGGATTGTTCGGTTTTAAGTTAGGATTGATTGCTAACTCTGTTCCTGGTAACGGAAATAAATAATCCTTATTTGGATCAAAATTGGCGTGTGGCTCCAGACCATTCGGACCAAATACCTCCGGACCATTTTTCAGCCTTTTGATGTCGTACCATCTTACATATTCAAAAGCCAGTTCTAATCTTCTTTCGTCAATAACCATTTTTCTAAAATCAGCTTTCGATAATCCAGGCGTAACATTCGCAGGAAAAGAAACGAGTTTTCCGGCTTTATTTCTGGCTCTGGCACGAACCCTGTTAACATATCCGTCAGCTTCTGTAGTTCCCGGAGTAATTTCGTTTAAGGCTTCGGCGGCTGTTAGCAATACTTCGGCAAAACGCATGGTGATATAATTGTGCTGAGATGTTCTTCCGTTAGCACCTGCTTTTCCCGGAAAACGGAAATATTTAGCAATATGCGGACGTGGGGCTTTTTCATTATCGCTCGAAGGAAAAATTTGTAAAGCACCGCCCGGACCTGTCTTCTTTCTGATAATCGTATCAAAACTTACTGCTCTTCTGTAATCTCTCTGATCCCAGGTATTGAACACTTTTAATGACGGAACCGCCACTGAGAATCCTTGCCCGTAACTGTAACTGTCATCTTTTAAAGATCCTGTAAAAAATGCGGTATAATCCTGACCGTAATTTCCTGAAACCAGGTTGTTAAAATCGATAGTAAACAAAGGTTCTTTTAAGGCAGCCGTTTTGGTAGCGTTAAACAAATCCTGAAAATCAGCATCTAAGCCTAAACCAAATTTGGCTTCGTTTGTAATGACATATTTTGATTCGTCATACGCTTTTTGGTAATTTCCTAAAGTCAGATAAACCGATGCCAGATACCCCGCTGCTGTACCTTTTCCGGGAACTGCTTTTACTTTTGGTTTATCTTCTAGCCATTGTTTTGCAAATTCTAAGTCGGCAATGATTTTTGGGTATACATCAGCTTCTTTCATTCTGCTTAAAGAATTGACTTGTGAAACATCGTTTACCACAAAATCAACATACGGAATATCTCCAAATATCCGAACCAAATGGTAGTAAGCAAAAGCTCTTGCAAAGTAGGCCTGAGCTACGATAGCGTTTATTTTGGCAGGATCTCCCGGTGTTTTTTTTGCTCCGGCAATGGCCTGATTGGCTGCTGTAATGATGATATACGATTGTGGCCAGAAGTTCGCAACAAGTGCATTGGTATCGTTCATACTCATGTCATTCACATCGATACGGGCTGCCTGAGTGGTCCGGTCACCAATATCGGCCATATCATCGCGTAACATAAGTGCGATTGTAAATTCTCTTCCCCAATAATTATTATGGGCAATGTTGGCAAAAGCTCCATTTACAGCGGCCTGCAGGTCATCTGTATTGTTGAAGAAGTTTTCAGGGCGAATAACGCCTACCGGATGTTCTTCTAAATCGGAACATCCAAAAGCAAATATTCCCAGGAACAGAAAAGCTATATATTTTTTCATGTGTAGTTACTATTTAATTTTTATTAGAACATGGAATCGCCATTTTTAATTCTGTTTTAAATCTGGAATCCTGGCGGTTTCATAACTTTATTTTTTTTAAACTAGAATTTTAAATTGAAACCAAAAGTAAAAGTTCTCACATTGGGGTAACTTCCGTAATCCAAACCTAAATTGGTATTACTTCTGGCATTGGTATCGTTTAAGTAATTTACCTCAGGATCAGATCCCGGATAGTGGGTAATGGTCCATAAGTTTTGTGCACTGATGTAGAAACGAACCTTGCTCAATCCCATTTTTGAAACCACTTTATCGTCTAAACTATACCCGATAGCCACGTTTTTTAAACGAATGTAACTCGCATCATAAACAAACCTTGACGTCACTCTTTTTGTTCTTGCTGCATTTACAGGCACATTGGTATCTGTATGAGTTGGTGTCCAGGCATCCAGAACTTCTGTTGTGGCATTGTTGTTTCCTGAAGCCAGTTCCATTAAAGTATAATTTAAGATCTGATTGCCTTCTGAACCCTGAAAGAAGATATTGAAATCCAGATTTTTATAAGTGAAATCATTGTTTAATCCGAAGATGAAATCGGGATTCGGGTTTCCGATGATTGTTTTGTCATTCGAATCTAATTTCCCGTCACCGTTGACATCTTTGAATTTTTCTCCACCTGCAATCGTTTCAAAATTTCCTGGCAAAACGGCTTCTCCCTGCTGAATTACACCATCGTAAACAAACCCGAAGAAAGAACCCACCGGCTGACCCACTCTTAAAATCTGAGAATCTGTGGCAAGGAAATGGCCAGGCGTAGAGTTAATTAAGAGATCTTTGTTGTCAGCCAGTTTCAACACCTTGTTCTTGTTTGAAGAAATATTAAAACTTGTTGACCAGGTAAAATCTGAACCACTAAAGTTTTTCGAATTAATACCCAATTCCCAGCCTTTATTTTCTAATTCCCCAACATTTTGAAGCTGTGAAGCAATTCCGGAAACTCCCGGTAGAGGCCTGTTGAACAACAGATCTTTGGTAATGGTTTTGTAATAATCTGCCGTAAGACTGATTCTGTTATCAAACAAACCTAAATCAATTCCATAGTCCTGTTGGTATGAGGTTTCCCATTTTAAATTGGGATTATCCAATGAAGTCAACTGAACCGCATTTACAATTACATCCCCACTGACGTCATAAACTTCGGAAAATCGGGATAAAGTAGAGTAGGCATCAATTGATGGGTTTCCGGTTGCTCCATAACTGGCCCTTAATTTAAGATTAGAAATGGTTTTGTTCTCTTTTAAGAAGTTTTCTTTACTGATATTCCATCCAACTGCACCGGAAGGGAAAGTTCCGTATTTGTAGTTTTTACTAAAGCTTGACGAACCGTCGCGACGTGCTGTAAACGTAAATAAATATTTATCATCGTAATCAAAATTTAACCTTCCGAAAGCAGAAATTAATTCAGTTTCTGATAAGCTCGATTCTGGTTTTAGGTAAACGGTTCCGGCACCCAGATTATGAAACGAATTGGTATTGGTCAAAAAGCCTCTTGAAGCGGCATAAGCACGTTCGTTTCTGTTTTTTTGATAGGAGTACCCTCCCAAAACGGTTAAAATTCCCTTTTCGATAATCTCACGTTTAAAAGTCAAATAATTCTCTGAAAGGATAGAAGAAAATCGGGTATTGGTTACAGAAGCTTCTCCTTTAATATTTTTTCCTGCAATTAAAGTAGACGGGATATACCTTCCGGTTTGGGAATTATTTTCAGTTAACCCTAAAGTTGTTTTAAAGTTTAGATCTTTAGTGAATTGATAGGAGGCAAAGAAATTGCTTCGGTTTACGATTGAAATTGTTTCCAGAATGTTTTCCATCGCTGTTGCATAGGGATTATCGATATCGTCTCCAATTGGAGCGGTTGTCGTATAAGATCCGTCGGCATTGTAAATTCCTTTATCCGGCATAAAACGGTACGCAGCTGCAATTACACCTGCAGCACCAGTTCCTCCGGCGCCAGTCTGGCTGATAATTCCCTGTTTGTTTTGTTTGCTTTGAAATAAATTCAGCCCCACTTTAAACTTGTCTGATAGATCAGCTTCAAGGTTGCTTACAATAGTGTATTTGTCTATTCCCGAATTGATTACCACTCCGTTTTGATTGAAATAGTTTCCCGATACATAATATCTGATTTTATCAGAACCTCCTGAAAAGGATAATTGTGAATTCGAAATCATTCCTTCACGATAAATTACATCCTGCCAGTCTGTGTTAGCTCCGCCCGAAGTATGCGTAGTAAAACTTTTTCGGTAGGCGACAAACTGATCCCCGTCTAATAAATCCAGTTTGTTGTTTACGGATTGTACAGAGGTTGAGTTACTGAATTCAATCACCGGCTTTCCTGGTTTTCCTTTTTTGGTGGTTACCATAATAACCCCGTTTGAACCTCTTGAACCATAGATAGCTGTTGCCGAAGCATCTTTTAAAACTTCGATAGAAGCAATATCCTGAGGTGCCGGCATGGAGGCCCCTGCAAAACCATCGACTACAATAAGCGCATCTCCGCTGGCGTTGATTGAGGTTCCTCCACGAACTCTGATTTTTACGGGGGCACCCGGTTCACCACCATTGTTGGATTGTACCGAAACCCCTGCTGCACGACCTTGTAAAGCCTGTTCTGCACTTAAGGTAGGATAAGCGGTTAATTCTTTTGCGGTTACAGATGATACTGATCCTGTGATGTCGCTCTTTTTGCGGGTTCCGTAACCTACCACAATTACTTCGTCCAGGTTTTTGGTATCCGGTTTCAGGCTCACATTTACGACAGTTTTATTTCCTAACGGAATTTCGACAGTTTGATAGCCTACATAATTGAAAACCAAGACAGCATTTTTTTCTGAAACGATTACACTATAGTTTCCATCCATGTCTGCAGATCCTCCAACCGAAGAGCCCTTGATATAAACATTGGCACCGGGGAGCCCCATTAAGTCTTCGCTGGAAGTGACCCTTCCGGTGACTTTTCTCTCCTGTGCATTTACAACAATATTTACCAGTAAAAAGGTTATCAGCAAACACCATTTAAGCGATTTAAAATTTTGGTTTGTAAACATTCATTTTGGTTTTAGGTTAATGTTAGATAAAATAAAAAAGCAATAAACTCATTCCTATTATGAGCAGCATGAATAGAATTTGCAGTAGTATGAATTTTGTTTTCTTGCTTTTCATAATGACAAATGTATGCGGGACGAAGGATATAGAAATACAAAAAAGGGTATCTAAAAATACAGATACCCTTTTTTTAAGCGTTTAAAATCACGAATTCCTTAAAATGCAACAGAAGATTTAAAAAATTTATCTGCAAACTGCGTGGGCGTTTCCCCGTATTTTTTTTGGAAGCATTTGCTAAAGTATTTCGGATTATTGAAACCTACTTTATAACTGATTTCGGAAACGTTTAATTTGTTTTGTTCTAATAATTGAGCGGCACGTTTTAATCGTATTTCATGAATGAATTCGTTTGGCGTATAATTCGTCCATGCTTTTATTTTTAAAAATAACATGGTACGGCTGACACCCAATTCAGTACAGAAAAACGGAATATCAAATTGTTCGTTTGAAATATTTTCTTCTACAATTTTGAAGGCTTTTTTTAATAGTTCTTCGTCTAAAGAAGATACTGTTATTTCTGATGGATTGAAACTGTCTTCACTTGAAAATTTGTTTTTTAAACGTTCAGTTGAATTCAGCAGGTTTTTAACCCGGAGTTTAAATTCGATTAAATTAAAAGGTTTGCTGATATAATCATCGGCACCACTTTCCAGCCCTTCGAATTTATACACTAACGAACTTCTGGAGGTTAACAGGATAACCGGAATATGACTTGTTTTTAAATTTTCTTTAATTTTAGAACAAAGTTCTGTTCCTACCATTTCCGGCATGATTACGTCGCTGATAATCAGATTTGGCATGTGCTGCAATGCTTTTTCAAAAGCTACTTTTCCGTTTTCAGCTTCAATAATATTGTAATCTTCCCTGAGAAGGTTTTTCATGAATGATCGCAGTACTTTGTGATCTTCGACGATCAGAATGGTTTGTTTTTCTTCGTTTACTACAAAATCACCAATATCGTCCGGTTCTGTTATTTCGGCTGTTTCCAGTTGAGCTGTGTACTGGCCGATATCGTCACTAATTTTAAAATCAGTAATAATTTCATGGTCCAGAAGATGGGCTCTGCCTAACGGAAGCGTCACTTTAAAAACAACGCCCTGAGTTTCTTTATTGGTTACCTCAATGTTTCCTTTGTGGAGTTTTACAATATTTTTTACAATCGAAAGCCCAATTCCGGTTCCTTTATTATAGTTTTTCTGAACGTTGTTGTGCATTGGGACTTCAAAAAACAAATCGAAAATTTTGTCAATATGCTCAGGGGCAATTCCAACACCTGAATCTTCCACTGCTATAAAAAGATTCTCGTTGTCATGCGATATTTTAAGATGGATGTTTCCTCCTTTTGGGGTGTATCGAAATGCATTTGAAATTAAATTATAAAATACACGCTCTAATTTATAACGATCAAAATATACCGGAATTTCTTCTTCAGTAGATTCAAAAGTATAATTGTAACCGCCGTCTTTGGCATATTCGATAAAAGATAAAAAGATCTCTCTGGTAAATTTCACGATGTTTCCTTCGGCAGATTCCAGCGTAACCTGATGATTTTCGAGTTTTCTGAAATCCATTAAACGGTTAATCAGGCTCAAAAGATGATTGGCACTTCCTTCTATTACCAATAACTTTTTGTACATTTCGTTTGTTCCGTTATAATTGGCTAATATTTGTTGCAAAGGCCCTAAAATCAAGGTTAAAGGTGTTCTGAATTCGTGCGAAATATTGGTAAAGAAATCCAGTTTGGCCAGATTGTTTTCTTCAATTCGTTTAGATTCCAGATATTCCAGTTCCAGTTTTTGTTTCAGTCTCGCTTTCGATTTCATGATCCAGATCAAACCATATACTCCCAGACCAATTACGATTCCGTACAATAAAAATGCCCAGATACTGCGCCACGGAGCAGGTTTTACGATAACAATAAGCGTAGTGGGAACTTTATTCCAGATACCGTCATTATTCGACCCTTTTACTTCAAAGGTGTAGGTTCCCGGATTTTGGATGGCAAAAATAGCTTCGGTACTTTTGGTTGTTGTCCAGTTGTTTTCCAGCCCGACCAGACGGTAACTGTATTCATTGTTTTTAGATCTAATATAATTTGGGATTGCAAAATCTATAGAGAAATTGGCTTTGTCATAATCCAGTGTAATGGTTTTGGTATAACCGATACCTTTTTCTAAAATGCCAATAGAATCATTAGGATGAATGGTTTCATTTTTGATTTTTAAGTTGGTAATTAAAACTTGCGGGGCATATCGGTTTAAAGAGATTTTCTTCGCATCGAAGAAAGTAACTCCGGACGGACTTCCGAAATAGAATTTATTGGAATCCAGTTTCAAAGCCGAATTATCATTGAATTCATTACTCGTTAAACCGTCTTTTTGATCGTAAATAACAACGGTTTGTAATGTGGTACTGTATTTTATAATACCCTGATTGGTGCTAATCCATAAATTCTTGTTATCATCTTCTAAAATAGAATGTATCGAAGTGATCACCGTGTTTCCTGTTTTTAACTTGATTTTATTGAATTTTTTTCCATCAAAATAATGCAAACCCTTTGCTTTTGTGCCTACCCAGATTTTATGCTCACTGTCCTGGAACAAAGTCAGAATATCATCTCCTGATACTGATGCTGAATCAAAAAAGTAGTGTTTTATAGAATAATTATGAGGTGTAAAATGGTATAACGGAATATAATTCAGTCCGTTTTGAGTACCTACCCAAACGCCTTTTTTTTGATCGACTAAAATTGTTCTGACTATATTATTAGTGAGATAATTGGGTTTGTCGATGTTATTTCCGATCACTTCAAAAGTTTTGGAAATGGTATTGTATCGTATTAAACCTTTACCAAAAGTACCAATCCATAAAATATCATTTCCTTCTGCTTTGATCGAATACACACCGGATTCTTTTAGTAGTGTGTTTAATTCGGCTGATATTCTATCATCTTCAATCTTTTTCGAATTGATATTGTAAGCCGATAATCCTTTGGAGAAAGTTCCAATCCATAAAATAGTATTGGAAAGGCACATCGATTTAATATCGTTTTTGACAGTCTGTCCGTTTTTACTGTTGATGTAGCTTGTTGTCCCTGTATTTTTATTGTAAGTCGTAATTCCGCCGCCTTCAGTTCCAAAATAGATAGTATTGTTTTTATCAGCAATAATCGAACTTACGACATCAAAACTCATCGGAATTTTTTTAGAATTCTGATTGTAATTGGAGAAATTCACATTTGAAATATCCCAAATATTAACGCCTTTATAATAACAGCCAATCCAGACAGAGCCTTTTCGATCCATAAAAACCGACTTTACTTTGTCGATTCCGTTGCTGTTGTTGTTATTATTTATTTTCTGAATGCTTTTATCTTTTCCTAAAATGTAAATTCCATCATAAGCCCCGATCCATAAAGAACCCTGTTTGTCAATGGCCAGAGAACGAATATCAGTATTGATTTCGCGGTAGCTGGCATCAGGTAAAAAAGAAACGAAGGCATTTGATGTTTTATCGAATTTCAAAAGTCCTTTGTTTTTTGTTCCCACCCATAAATTGCCCAAATCATCTTCGGTAATGACCTGAACATTTAACTGATCAACAGGATTTAACAGGTAATTTTTAAAGGTATATTTCCCGTTTTTTCGGCTCGTAAGCAGGCACAAGCCTTTTGTCGTTCCTATCCAGATTTCTCCTTTTCTGGTTTTTAAAATAGTAATAATATTATTGCTCGGCACCGTTGTTGGATCAGTATCCGAATGAAAAAACGATGTAAATTGACCTGTTTTTTTATTGTAAACCGTCAATCCTTTTGATGTTCCAAACCACATTTCCGGGCCAATTTCTTTAATTGACCAAATGGCATTGCTGCTTATCGTATGATTGGTTTTGGTATGCAAATATCGGGTAAAAGTGTTTTTTACCGGATCATAACAATTAAGTCCGTTGTACGTTCCAACCCAGATTTTACCTGTATTATCTTCTTCAATCGATAAAATGTCATTGTTGCTAATCGAATGTTTGTTGGTAACGTCATTTCTGAAAATCGTGAATTTACTTCCGTCATATTTGTTAAGTCCGTCGCGCGTACCAAACCACATCTGCCCAAACTTATCCTGATGAATGGCAATGACAGAACTCTGTGAAAGCCCGTCTGTAGTCGAGATATTTTTTAGGCGGTATTTATTTTGGGAAAATATATTTCCGGAAATAAACAATAAAATGAAAAGAGCTATTTTGTATTTCATAGCGGTTTTTTTTAAGGGGCAAAGTGACAAAGGTTCAAAGGAACAAAGTTTATTTTAGCCACGGATTCACGAATTTTTTCTAATATATGGAGCGCAATCATTCGTGAAATTGTGGCTTTTTTTGACACATAGAAACATAGATTTTTCTTTGTTACGTTCCAAAAAGCTATGTTGCGAGGTGTTTAAATAGTATTTCTTCAAGTGCTTTAATCCGTTGGAAAATGATTTCGACAAAAGAGCAGACATAAAGATTGCAACTTAAAAAAATTACGACTTCGCGCCTTTACGAGATTATTTCTTCAAACGTTTCTTTAATTGATAATCATAAAGCGATGGCACTTTGTCCATTGGTGTATTTAAGAATTCAATATAAGCATCAGGTTCGTACTTTACTTCGAATTTGGTATTACCGTTTACACCAATAATCCTGGCAAAAGGCCCGTCTTTCATGCCGAATAATAAAACCGGTTTAGCATCCGGATTCTCAACCTGAACATTCAGATTCCAAAACGTACTGAATGGTCCGTGTGACGGTTTCCAATACTCAGCGCCGCCACCGCCAAATAACAAATAATTGTTGTTTTTATCCGGAGATATATGAACCGTAATACGATCAAATAAATTTTGATGATTGGCTCCTGAATGCTGGTCTAAAAGAGGATCTGCAAAAATTTCACAATCCTGATATACATTTTTAGTCGCAAAGGTGTTGAAACTTAAAGGATGCACTGTTTTGTTGTAGATTTTAAGGTTCTTAACCAATACGTTATGTACGCCGCCCAAAGTCACCGTGTAATGTGCCATGTGTGTGCCATCGGTTACGATGTCCTGAACGGTTACATTAGAAATTTCTTCGGCTAAAATGCCGCTATCAGCATTGGTGATTTTGACATCTTTGACCCAACTATTAAAAAGACGTGTTAAAAAAATGCCATTATTGCCGGGTTCAACGTGATGTGCAACTCTTGGAATATCCGGAAATGTAAAACGTAAATGTTCGATTCCAACTTCATCTAAATGTTTCCATTCGACCAATTGTGCCTGATAACCAGGTTTGATCGAAATAGTCAAAGGTGTTTTGATTGTTATTTTAGAGCCTGAAATTTTAGTGATTTCAACTTGTTGTCGTACGATAGGAAGTTTTGGGAATTTCCAGTGATGCGAACCCGGTCTTACATTCGCGCCTTTATATAAGTCTTTAATGATTTCGCCATTTTCACCGTCTTTATTGAACAACTCCAATTCGACAATATCACCTGCTTTTAATCCTTTTACCTCTGAAACCGTTAAGATATGTTCGCCCATGTTTCCGAAACTCACTTTGGCCAAAGGATTTGGACTAGGTTCGTATTTGTCCAGATAGGACTTTACCCGTTCATTAGGAACTTGCGTCCAGATAAACCCGCCGGACCACGCATATTGCGAAAAAGGTAAATCGATGTTGTTTTCGGGTTCGCGTTGTCTTTTATCAAACGTGGTTAAATATTCCCTGAGCTCTGCCAAAGATTCAGGATCTTTGAGGTACATCATGGGCCTTGGAAAATAAATTTCGGTACCATTTTCATCGGTACCTGTACCACGAAGTACAAAATTGCTTCTTTCGATGTATACAATTTCACTTAGAATTACACGTCCGGCAGGCAATTGTAAAATGACATTTCCTTCAACTGCATTTGCTGCTTTTACTGCTTTTAATAGTGCTTTAGAATCGTCTACACCATCATTGGCTTTTACGCCGTAATCTGTTGCGTTAATAATTTTTCCCTGAACTTCCGGAATATTGGTTTCTCCAAAGTGATACCCGGCATAACTAAAATCAGGCAGATAATTTGCTCTTGAGTCCGTGAGTATTTTAGGTGTTTGCTGCCCCATAACAATACTACTTGCAAAAAGGCTGCAACAAATCAGGATGGTTTGGGTATTCATAGCTGTGGTTATTTGGTTCGTTAGTTTTGGTTTGCCGCAAAGGCGCAAAAGCGTGAAGTTTTTGTTTCACGCATTTTTTTATTTTCATTTCTGTCATCCTGACGAAGGAAGGATCACACAAGAATCTCCGCAAAGAATCTTGTTAGTCTTTTCGTCGGGATGACAAAATTGTGTTTCAATCTTTTTGTTTCTGCTATCTCGCGGGAGCCAAACAGAATAAAAAAACTTTGCACCTCGCAACTTTGCGGGAGTATCTTATAAAGATTTTTTTATTCCCATTTCAAGCCCTCTTAATTCAGCCAAGCCTCTTAAACGCCCAATGGCTGAATATCCGGGATTGGTCTTTTTATTCAGATCGTCCAGCATTTGGTGCCCATGGTCCGGGCGCATTGGCAATTCACTGTTATTTCTTTTTTCGACTTCGATAATCGCTTTTACCACTTCGTACATATCAACATCACCTTCGAGATGATTGGCTTCGTAAAAACTTCCTTCTTCGTCTCTTTGCGTACTTCTTAAGTGAATAAAATTCATTTTGTCTCCATGGCGTCTTACGATTCCGGCCAGATCATTATCGGCTCTCACGCCGTATGAACCGGTACACATCGTGAATCCGTTTGATTTGGATTCGGCTGCCGCCATTAATTCCACTAAATCTTCCTCAGTGCTGACCACTCGGGGCAATCCTAAAATAGGGTAGGGCGGATCGTCAGGATGAATCGCCATCAAAACCCCTTTACTTTCCGCAACGGGAATAATTTCCTTTAAAAAGAAGAACAAATTTTGTTTTAATGCCGTTCTGTCAATGTGGTTGTAACCGCTTAAAGTAACCATAAAATCTTCTACAGAATAGGCTTCTTCAGCTCCCGGAAGCCCTGCCAGAATATTTTGCTGTAGTTTGACCTTATCAGCGTCTGTCATGGCTTCAAAGTATGTTTTTGCTTTCTGAATTTGTGCTGCTGAATATTCATTTTCTGCTCCCGGTCTTTTTAAGATATACAATTCAAAAGCCGCAAAAGCATTGATATCAAAGCGTAAGGCTTTAGAGCCGTCAGTTACTTCATACGATAAATCAGTTCTGGACCAGTCTAAAACCGGCATGAAATTATAGCAAATGCATTTGATGCCGCATAAGGCTAAATTTCGAATACTTTCTTTATAATTTTCAATGTACTGAAGATAATTTCCGGTTTGTTTTTTAATGTCTTCATGAACCGGAATACTTTCAACTACGGACCATGTTAAACCGGAAGCCCCTTTTTTAGGATCGCCGTCTTCGTGTTCAATTTCAACTTTTCGTTTGATAATCTCTTCAATTTCCCATACTTGCCCGTTTGGGATATGGTGTAATGCTGTAACAATTCCGGTAGCGCCGGTTTGTTTGATATTTTGTAAAGAAACCGGATCATTTGGTCCGAACCATCTTAACGTTTGTTCCATTTTTGATTTATTTTATTGATGATGATTGTTTTAGATACTTGTTGCGGCAAATCCTCCGTCTACCTTTAAAATGGTGCCTGTAACAAATTTTGACATGTCGCTGCATAAAAATAAAAGGGCTCCGTCAATATCTTCAGGTTTTCCAAATCTTCCCATGGGGGTGTGTTCGATGATTTTTTCACCTCTTGGGGTTAATTTTCCTTCCGGAGTCAGCAATAGTGCTTTATTTTGTTCTCCGATAAAAAATCCGGGGGAAATAGCATTGACACGAATTCCTTCGCCATATTTTGAAGCGAGTTCAACTGACATCCATTTTGTGAAATTATCGATTGCTGCTTTTGAAGCCGAATACCCCACAACTCTTGTTAAAGGCCTTTGTGCAGATGCGGATGAGATATTGATGATGTTTCCTTGTTTTTGTTTGGCAAAAAGTGCCGAAAATACTTGTGTAGGCAACATCGTACCAATGATATTAAGATCGACTACTTTTTGTAAATCGTCTACTTTCATATCATAAATGGCCTGATCGGGCTGAATCGTTGCACCCGGCATGTTTCCGCCCGCTGCATTGATTAGGATATCAAGGCGACCGTATTTTTCTACGATAAAATCCTTCGCTTTTTCGAGTTCTTCCTGGTTTAAAACATTCGCCTGAATGGCAAAAGCCTGTCCGCCATTGCTTTTTATAGTTTCTACTGTTTTATTGGCTTTTTCAATCGATTGAGAAACGATTCCCGTGATAACGCCTTGTTTCGCCAAAACGTTTGCAAAGTTACTTCCCAATACACCGGCACCACCCGTAATTAAAGCAATTTTTCCTTTTAGGTTAAATATTGAATCCATATAAAATTTTATGATTTTTATGATTTGTTTCGAATACACAGAAAAGTGTTTTAAAGAATCAGGGAATACTTTGCTGTGTATCTGAAAGAATGTTGAGGCAGAATTTAGGGCCTTCTTAAAGTTTCTATTATTTCCAGCGTTTTTCTGGTTTCATTTTCTATTACGTCATAATCTTGTTCATCCATGCGTTTTTTGCTAATCAGTTTGCTTCCCAGTCCAACGGCAGAAGCGCCGGCAGAAAACCAGCTTTGAATACTGGCATGTGTCGCTTCAACACCCCCGGTTGTCATGAAAACCAATGCAGGAAAAATATCTTTGATGCTGCTTAAAAATTCCGTACCTAATATGTTTCCCGGAAAAAGTTTTACCAGTTTGATTCCCGCATTTTCAGCTGCTATAATTTCGGTTGGAGTCATGCAGCCCGGTGCATACAGGACATCTTTGCTTTTTAAGAACGCAGCTACTTCAGGAACAAAACCCGGACTGATCATAAAATCGGCACCGGCAATTTGAAAATCTTTTGCCTGTTCTAAGTTTTTAATAGTTCCGATACCTAACAGCATTTCAGGTAATTCTGTATTTCGAACCGCAACCATTTTAGAAAAGTTTGACAAGGCTTCCGGACCTCTGTTAGTGTATTCTACTGCTCTGATCCCTGCTTTGTACAATGCTCTCAGAACATCTAAACTAACCGTTTCTTCTGATGCGAAATACAGCGGAAGGATTCCTTGTTCTGAAATAACCTCAATGGTGTTTTGAATCGTACTCCTTTGTTGAATTGTGCTCATGTTTTAAATCTTTACTTTAATAACAATTTTTTTAAGTGTTCCTTCGCCAATCATTGCCGCGTGAACATCTTCGGGAAACAAAATCGCAAATTGTTTTTCCTGTAATTCAAAAAACATATCTGGTTTGTCGTAATAGAAACGAACATCTCTTTCGTCGCTATATTCTCCATTTGGGCTAATGCATTTTTCTCTGGGTTTCCACGCAAAAGTTTCCGGCCCTTTTATCGAAACTTGTATGTCAATGTTTTTATCATGACATTCAAAACCCTTAATACTTTCTTCCCTTGTTGCACCTTCGCCAATAATTACAATTACTTTTAGTCCTTCGGCAATTTCAAATGCCCCTTCTTCCAGAGTACTAATGTCATTTTGACTGACATAGTCAAATGCTTTTTTAAAATTGGGATGAAGGCTGAAGTATTTTGCAGCGTTATGTAATGAATCTACAATCATTTGATTTGGTTTTATATTTTGTCTTTATTTCTTTTCAATTTTAGTTTTTAAAACTCATGGACATGTTTGTATAAAGTTTATCTTATGTCATGTTTTTAAGGAGTCAAAAGTTAAGTGTTACTTCATATCTTATAGTGTAACTAACTGGTGTTTAATTTGTTTGTGTTGTTTGGTAATTATGGTGTCAGTTATATTAAAAATCTTTTTTTATCTCTTCAAAATAAAAACAGCAGTTCTTTTGTGCGATGTAAATTGTTCTCATTTCTTTTATATACTAAAGCAAATGATTTGAAGAACAATTTTTCAGAAACTACTTTTTTATCTCTTTTTTCGGGTTCCGAATTCATGGCTTAATGGATTAGAAGCTAAAATCGTAATCTTTTTTTTACTTCAAATTATGTTTGTATGCAACACATGTGTATATTTGCGTGTACGCACACGGGCTTTTACAAATGTATATAAAAAGTTAAGTATAACAACTTAAATTTAATAAAAAAAGAATAATTATTCGTGTGTTTTGGAAATCTTTTAACTTAAAAATCATCAATATCATAACAATTAAAAAAATTGCCGAATTAGCCAATGTTTCTCCGGGAACTGTGGACAGAATTATCCATAATCGTGGGCAGGTTGCTCAGGAAAATGTAGATAAGGTAAATGCTATTATAGAGGAATATGGTTATAAGCGAAATATTCTGGCCAGTAATCTTGCGTTGAATAAGAAATTTCATTTGGCCGTATTTTTACCTCAGTATGAAAATCTGGAGTATTGGAAAAGCCAGATCGCAGGAATCGAAAAAGCAGCGGTAGAATTCAGCAAATTCGGAATTGTACTGGATTACTTTTTTTATGATTTTAATGTCATTTCCTTTAAAGAAGCAGTCAGAAAGGTATTGAAATTTGATTGCGACGGATTGTTGTTTGCGCCTATTTTTTACGAAGAATCTGTTCGTTTTTTAAGTGAATATGAAAAGAAAAATATTCCTGTTGTTATGATTGATTCTAATATTTCAACTCATGAAGAACATGCTTATGTGGGACAGGATGCTTTTCAGAGCGGCTATCTCGCCGGAAGACTAATTAGTTTTGCGGTAAAGAACGAAAGACAAATCCTTATTTTTAAAATTACGAGAGAAATAGAAAGTACATCGGTTTATTTACAGCGTATTGACGGCTTTTATTCATTCTTTAAAGATCATGAAGAACTCCAAAATTTTAAATTCTCAGAAGTTACCATAAAAGATTCCGGAATTGATCAGCTGAATCTGGAGATGTTCTCCGGAATCAACAGTGTTTTCGTACCTAATTCCAGAGCCTATATAGTCGCGCGGTTTTTAGAACAAAACCATATAAAAGGCGTCCGGATTATTGGTTACGATTTATTGACAGAGAATATCGAATACCTCAATAAAGGGGTAATCGATTTTTTGATCAATCAAAGACCGGAAGAACAGGGATATATGGGGATCAATCATTTGTATAAAAAATTGGTCTTACAGGAAGCCGTTACCAACACACATTATATTCCGCTGGAAATTATTTTAAAAGAGAATTATTTCCCTGCCCGTAAGTGATTTTTCATGCAGCGTTATTTAATTAATCTCGTAAAGGCGCTAAGTTGCCAGGTTTTTATTGTGATCAAATTAGAATCGTAGCAACTTAGTGTCTTTGCGGGAAGCTATTTCTTGACCTTAACAACCAATGGATTATTGATCTTTTTAGCAAAAGAACTCAAATACGTTTCCCAATCTTGTTTGGTTTGAAACGGACTTCCTTTTTTCCATCCAAAACCAACATAATAAATCGCTTTATTGTTTTTTACTTCGATATTGCCATAGAGATTGCTTAAGTCTTTATCGTTGGTTATATGGTTGTCAAAACTGGCTAAAGTGTTTTTTGGCGCCACAATTCCGGTTCCAATTTCAGAATCGTCAATGGGTTCCCAATGGCTTAACCAGCCTTCTTTTACGTTCGTTCCAATAGTTCCTTTTTTGTCATGAAGCGTTAATCCGGCAGCAATTGATTTTGTTCCCGTAATGGCGATTTCAAAACGCGAAAGATAGCTTCCGTAATCCAGGCTAATCAATTTTGACTCTGTTATTGTATTGCCTTTTGCATCCCAATTAGCATACGTCAGGATAAAACTCGTTCTGATAGGACCTGTGGTAATGGTTTTCCAGCTGGTAAAATTTTTCGAGAAATAATACGTGTCTTCGACTTTAACGGCAATTCCGCCTACACCGCGGCTGTCACCCACATGAAAATTATCCAACCCTTCGCCTGTATCTTTATGATACGTTCCGGTTCCGTTAGTGGCTTTTTCGTACCATTTATTGATTATAGGATACTCGACTTTTTTGAGCCAGGCATCGATTCCGCTGGTTAAGGTTCCGCCTTCAATTTTGTCTTCTGCCATTTTTTGCGCTACAGGACCGTATGTTCTAAAGGCGACTTTATTATTTTCCCAGGCATAATCATCAGTTCGTTCGGGAACAAATCTCGAATAGCAACTAATCGTTTTGGATCCCGATGGATTTTCGGCAACTAAAACTTCAAAATCCTGATGCGATGATGCTTTTATTTTGGGTTGAAACAATAAAACATCTATAGTTCCGTCTCCATCATTATCGACAGCCTGGCTTTCTAAAAACGTATTGGTGCCCGCTTCTTTTACAGCATAGGTTTCGAGTTTAACCGAAGTGGGTAATCCGAGCGATTTTTTGCTTAACTCAATAGTTTCAAATTCACGGTTTATGGGTAGAGAATTGCTTACCGTAATGATTTTGTTTTGAGAATGAACAGCAAAACTACCAGCCAGAATTGCGGTGAATAAAATATGTTTTTTCAAAGCTTTACAGGTATTAATTGATCTAAAATTGGATTGTTTTTTTTTGAATCATAAAGATACAAATCAAATCTAACTTTTGAATCCGGAATTGGGGTAAAAAAGTACAAAGAGTTATTTTTGAATATGTTAACTCTTTTTTTTTAATAAAAAAGTGGCGTTAAAAACCTTTTTTTGAGAGATAAAGGAGTATCTTTTTTATATGATTTAATTAGTATTCAGGTACTTATACGTGGTTTTAATCAATAATTTATTTGTTGCTTTGTCAGTATTATTAACCCCTAAAAACAATTAAAATGGAATCAGAAAGCAAACAAGTTACAGGTACAAAGAAAGAAACCATAGATATCCAGTCCGGTACTGGAAGAGGTGTGGATCTGGGAACCAACACACCTTCTTTGGAAATTAAAATTATGAATGAAGGACCTTCTAACAATGTCATAGTTTCCGGAAGCCATTACGAATTAAGAACTGGTCAGCAAGGTACCTTTAGATTGGGTGATTTGACAAGTGGAAGTGTTATAACGCTTCAAAATAATGGGTTTGAACATGCGCGAGTTCAAATTTCCTGGTAAACGTATTCCTTCAGAAAGAAATCCATGCTCTGTTTTGTATGGATTTCTTTAAAATTTTATATCACCTTAATGGTTGGTCTTTCAATCCATATTCCTTTTTTCATTTCCATCAATAGCATCGGGCTTTTGCGTTGTAAATACTTCACAGTTTTCGAAGCCAATATTTTCAGGTACTTGTTTTCTTAGATAAGCACACAGGTTTAAAAAGCATTATTTTGATGATGTTGTAGCTTCTTATTTTATTTTTTGTAATTTACATAATGGGTAACTTCTATCAGGTTATGGTATAATTAAATGTAAATCAACAGTATGATTAAATGTATTATTTTCGATTGTGATGGTGTGCTTGTCGATACAGAAAAAATTGGTAACGGAATTATGCTTTCAATGGCTGCCGAATATGGTTTTAAGATGAAACTGGAAGAGGCTTACCGCGATTTTAACGGACGTAATTTAAAAGAATGTTTTCTGCATATTGAAAATGCTATTGGAAAAAAGCTTCCGGATAATTTTGAATCTGAGTACCGCAAAAAAAGCTTTGAAGCCTTCAGGACACAGGTTAAACCTATGGAAGGCATAGTTGAATTTCTTAATAAATTAAAAATTCCGTATGGAGTAGCGTCCAGTGGGCCTGTTGATAAGATCAGACTGAATCTTGAAGTGTCTGGTTTACTCGATAAATTCGAAAATAAAATATTCAGTTCGTACCAGATTAAGAGTTGGAAACCCGATCCCGGCATTTTTCTGCACGCCGCAAAAGAAATGGGATTTGAAGTAAAAGACTGCATTGTTATAGAAGACAGTAAAGCCGGAGTAATCGCCGGAATCCAGGGCGGGTTTAAAGTCTATGGTTTTGCGAATGGTTTCAATAATGATGATTTAGAAAAAGAAGGAGCGATCCTTTTTCATTCTTATGAAGAGTTGAGTGTTTTGCTTCAGGTTTAAAAAGTTTCAGGTTAGTTGCGAAAAAAATAAACCATTCCTGTAAAATCTTGTAAAATCGTTCCGTAGGAAGAAACCATATTGTAAGGGATGGGTTTTAATCCGTCCTTTGTTAGCCATGACAGCAGTGAAGCTAAATTTTAAAAATATGGACTGTTCAGGTTCGCTCATTATCTCACTATTCCGGATCTAATTTTCTCATTATCAAAATGTCTAATTTAAATGTAATTTGTTACATTAAAATAAATTTTTATATATTTGATTATAAAGATTCGTTTTTTTTAGTGCTTCAAATTATCAAATTGTAAATTTAGAGCAGGAGTTAAACCGTTTCTTTTTGCTTAAAAAAAACTTTTCCCAAAGAGGTAATTTTTAAGATTGTAGTGCTCAAAAGCTACAAACTAACCTACAGACAGAAACAAATGACGAAATTAACCACTAGAATTTTAGTTCTTTTATTCTCCTTTTTGTGTCCAATTGTAAATGCCCAAATTAAGAAAATTGGAATTCCGTTTATTACCAACTACAACCCGAAAACGTATAAAGCAGCTTCTGAGAACTGGGATGTCTTACAGGATTCTAAAGGCATGATGTTTTTTGCCAATCATTTTGGAATCATGCAGTTTGATGGCGTAAGATGGAGCATTGTTACGCAGCCGGAAAACAAAAGCATGGTTCGTTCGCTGGCGATTGACAAAAAGGACAAAATATATGTGGGTGCCCAGGGCGAATTCGGATATACCGTTCAGTTGCCGAACGGCCAATATCAATATACTTCTTTAGTGCAATTGATTCCTGCTGCGGTCAGAAATTTTGGCGATGTTTTGCATACGGTAATTCGTAATAATGAAGTAATTTTTTTCTCGAATGAAGGAATCTTTATTTATAAGAATAATAAAATCAAAGTAATACGGTCCCAATCGAATTTTGATGATTTTTTTGAAGTCAAGAACGAAATCTATGTATTAGATAATGGCAAAGGTTTGCTGAAGCTTAAAGATGGTGCTTTATTCGAAATTCCGGATAGTAAACAATTTGTTGGAATGAAAATTCGAAAAATCTTCGCAACTAGAAACGGTTTGACAATACTCACACAAAAGAACGGACTTTTTAATTATAAAAACAATCAGTTACAGCCTTTTGTGACCAAAGTTGATTATCTGCTGATGCAAAATCAAATCTCAACGGGAATTTTACTTTCAGATGGATATTTCGGAATTGGAACACGGCAAACAGGGTTGATAGTTATTGATGGTGAAGGAAATTTGATTCAGCATATCAATAAACAAATGGGGTTGCAAAACGAGTACGTAACAAATCTTAAAGTAGATGCGACAGGTAATTTATGGGTAACTTTAAAAGAAGGTATTTCGCTCATTCAGATCTCGTCTCCATTATCAAAAATATTAGATGTTTCGAATGCTGAAACCAAAATATATTGCAGTCAGATTTATCAAAACAAACTATACATCGCTACAGATAATGGTGTTTTCTGGCTGGATTGGGAAGGCTATAAAAACGGTCAGCATGAAAAGGATCACTTTCAGCATATATCGGGAATGTCTGAGAATGTATGGAATATTGGTATTTTTGGAAATTCACTTTTGGCTTTTGAAAAAAACGGAATCTTTGAGATAAAAGGCAATTCGGCTCAATTACTGGCTAAAACCGATGGAGCCTGGAAAGGCATAATAATCCCTAATCATCCTGATTTATTACTGGTTGGCGGTTATACGGGATTGTATCTAGTGAAAAAAATCAATAACTCATGGGTATATCAGCATAAAATAAAAGGTTTTGAAGAAAGTAGCCGCGTAATTGAAACGGATGCAGCCGGAAATATCTGGATTGCCCACGGATACAAAGGCATCTTCAAAATTAAACTGAATAAAACATTCGATACCGTTTCTGATCTTCAGTTTTACAATCAGAAGAATGGCTTTCCTTCAAGCTTGTTTTTGAATACTTTTAAGATCAGCAATCAGATTCTTTTTGGAACAACCAAGGGCGTTTACAAACAGGATTTGCATTCAGATAAAATGATTCCCGATGGTACATTTCGGAAATACCTCGGAATGGGCAGTCACATTCGTCTGCTTAAAGAAGATCCCCAAAACAATATCTGGTACATTTCGGGAGAAAATACCGGAAAAATGAGTCAAAATGCGGATGGTAAATTTGGTATAGAAGAATTGTCTTTTAGAAAGCTAAGGTATTTGTATGTTCCGGGTTTTGAAAACATTCAAACCACTGCAAACGGAGATGTGTTTTTTGGTACTCAGGATGGCTTGATTCATTATAATACGACTAAAACCAAAAAGTATCAATCTCAATATAAGGCAATTATTTCAGAAGTAAAATGCATTTTTCCAAAGGACAGTTTATTGTTTTCAAGCCGATATGACGTGCTGCCAACTACTACGGCATCAGCCCAAAATAAAGTCGCTCCGGTTCTGTCTTATTCGAATAACGCTTTACATTTTTCGTTTGCCTCCCTTTTTTATGATGAAGCCGATGCTACTAAATACGAATATTGGCTAGAGGGATTTGAACCCAAATGGTCAGAATACAGTCTGCAAACGGAAAAAGAATATACCAATTTGCCTGAAAATGAATATGTTTTTCATGTAAGGGCAAAAAATATTTATGATGTAGTAAGTGCAGAGGCCGTTTTTAAATTTGAAGTTTTACCGCCCTGGTACAGGACAACCTGGGCTTATATCTTGTATTGCATGCTTTTTGGTGTTTTAATTTATTCGATTATCAAATACCAAAAAAATCTGGCAGAACGTGATCGCGAACAATTGATATTGAATCAGGAAAAGGAATTGCTGCGAAATCGTGCCGAATTAAACGAGCAGAAATTAGTATTAGAACAACAAAACATGGCTATAATGAAGGAGAACCTGGAAACTACAATTAATCTCAAAAATGCCAAAGTAGCTTCAAGTACTGTAAATCTTATTCATTTAAATGAAATTTTACTTTCTATAAAGGAACTAATTGGTCAGATAGACAAGAAGAATGATTTTAATACCAACTTTGGTTTACTGACTAAAATTAACCGGATTATTGATCACGAATTGCAGGGCGATCAGCATTGGAATGAATTTGAAGAAATTTTTAATCAGCTTCATGATAATTTTATGCAACGCTTAAAAACGAGTTTTCCGGAATTAACACCCCGTGATATGCGTTTGTGTGCTTACTTGCGAATGAATTTCAATACCAAAGAGATTGCACCACTTTTAGGAATTTCTGTTCGTGGTGTTGAAGACACGAGATATCGCATTCGTAAAAAATTACAACTTCCATCAGATGCGAATATTACGGAGTTTATTCTTAATTTTTAAAAGTCTTTACTATTTCGAACAGCTTTCCCTTAGTTTTTTCATCCTGACGAAGGAAGGATCACACTACTAGCTCCGTATCGAAATTGGTCTTCGGTCTGTTGAAAGCCGCTTCTAATCGAATCTTTTATAATCAGTAAAATCCCAGGTAGTTTTACGGGTTTTGACTTCTAATTACTACATTTTTTTATGAACACCGTAGTCAAACCGTAGCCCAAAATATAAGTCTTGCCTGATTTATTTGTTAATATTGTTCCATTATTACTAGAATAATAATCTATTTTTTACAAAGTACATTTTTTATTGCAGTAATAGCTTTACTAACAAAAAACTAAAAAAATGAATCAAAAAGACTCTTTTTTCGGCCGACCACCGAAAGACAATTACAATGTATTAAAAAGGTGTTTACTGTTATTTATTCTGGCATTATCCCCACTTTTAAAAGTCCACTCACAATGCAACACCTTAATTTGGTCCGATGAGTTTAACGGGACCACCGTAGACGCGGCCAAGTGGCAAAGTATTTCAGGAAACGGCTGTCCGTCGCTTTGCGGATTTGGAAATGCCGAAGCACAACGTTATGATCCTGCTCAGGCAACAATCGTTAAAGAAGGAACAAACAGTTATTTGAACATCGAGGCAAAATATCAGCCGAATGCATCGTTTCCGCAACAACCGTACGCTTCTGCAAAACTGACAACTGAAGGCAAATATGCTATTAAATACGGAAGAATCGAAGCCCGTATGAAACTGTCTAACGGAATGGGAGCGTGGCCTGCCTTCTGGATGTTACCCGCAGGTACTTCAAACTGGCCTTTTACGGGAGAAATAGACATCATGGAAGCCAAACACAGAAATCCAAAATCAATAGACGGAACCATTCATTACGATGGCGGTGGCTATCATTATACGGGTAGAAGTTATAGCTCTCCAACAGATTTATCGACAGAATTTCACGTGTATGCGGTAGAATGGGGACCTAATAGTATTAAATGGTTTATTGACGGCAATTTATTTCACACCGCAACGCCTAATACGACTGTAAATGGCGGATGGCCTTTTAACGATCAACAGTTTTATATTATTCTAAATCTGGCGGTTGGTAGTCTGGGAACGCCATATACAAGTGTAAACGGGGCAGGTGTAGAACCAATTCCGGCTGACTTTCCTGCAAAATTGCAGGTGGATTATGTTCGTGTTTACAGCGGTAGTTTTACGTATGGTGTTTTGGGAGATGCAAAAGTGTATCACAATGAAACGGGTAAAACGTATTCTATAAACGCCATTGCGGGAGCTACTTACAACTGGACAGTTCCTGCGGGAGCCACCATTACTTCAGGACAAGGAACAAACACCATTACGGTAAACTGGGCAACTACAGGAGGAGATGTTGCTGTAGCTACTACAGTTTCAGGCTGTGCTGCCAATACCTACAAACTGGCTGTAACGACCGAAGTACCTTTACCGGTAGAAAGAATCTATGAGGATTTTCAAGCTAATCGAAATGTGGTGTACGGGCTTAAAACAGGAGTTTTGACAGAAGCCGTTGCAAATCCGTCGGCTACAGGAATTAATACCTCAGCTTTGGTGGGGAAATATGTTCGTAATGCTTCTGAATTATACGATGTTCTGAATATTAAAAATGTAGTCATTAGCAATGCCAATGATTATGTGTACGGAAGAAAAAAGCTTTCTTTTGATATTTATACCTCGGCACCGGTTGGAACGAAAATTTCGATGCAACTCGAAAACAGTCTGGTTACCACAGCAACGAATTTCCCATCAGGAAGGCATAGCGGTTACAAAGCCACTACAACAGTTCAGAACAAATGGGAAACGATTGAGTTCGAATTTGAAAAAGTCATCGATCCCAATACAAGTGCTTTAACGATTAACAATGTAGTATTCCTTTTTGAATCCAATTCGAATGCGGGAACGACTTACTATTTTGATAATCTGTTGACAAAAGCAGCACCCGAAAAGCCAATTATTGCTACCGATGTGTTACAAAACTATGACGGCATCAATAAAATCATCAAAGGAACAACAACCGGAGTATATTCTGTGGTGGCAAACCCGGGGGCAAATTCAGTGAACTCGTCTGCAAATGTGGCAAAGTATGTTCGAAATGTAACCGAGCAGTATGATGTTCTTTTCTTTAATACACAAGACAATATCGAAGATGCGGGTTTACTAAAAAATCAGACCAAAAAGATCCTGATCGATGTTTATACCTCAGCACCTATAGGAACGGTTGTAAGTCTGAATTTAGAAAATAGTGCCACATCGCTACCGGCTAATTTTCCAATAGGAAGAAATAGTAATTATGTGGCGATCACTACCAAACAAAATCAGTGGGAGACCCTGACTTTCTATTACAATTCAAGTCCGGACGAGGGAACTTCGAATCTGGCCGTAAACCAAATGGTAATATTAGCCAATTCAGGTTCTTATACAAACGACACCTATTATTTTGATAATATCAGAATTGGTTCGACCAAATTACCGGATACATTCACGCCGGGCGTAGTGTATGAAGATTATCAAACCGTTCATAACATTACTTTTAGGGATGCGATTGGAACATATACGCCTAACACGCCAAATCCCAGTGCAGGCGGCATCAATACGTCTTCAAACGTTGGGAAGTATGTTAGAAAATCGACAGAGTTGTATGATAATTTTTCATTCAGTACAACTTTGACCAACATTGGAGATTTCAAAGGAGGTACTAAAAAGTTTGCAATGGATGTGTATACTTCGGCACCGGTGGGATCTGTAATTTCATGGCAGGCCGAGAGCAGTGCTTCAGTTCCGTCCAATTATCCTGTTGGAAGACACAGTATTTATCAGGCTGTCGTAAAACAAACGAATACCTGGCACACACTGGTATTTACGTATGCAAGTGCACCGGATGCCTCAACATTAGACAGCGAAGTCAATCGTTTTGTTTTCTTGTTAGAACCGGGAACGAGTTCCGGAAATACGTATTATTTTGATAATATCAGGGCTGTAAATTTAGTGGGTACAGAAAACCCGCCTGCCACTTTACCTGCGCCGTGGGCGAGTACCGATTTAGGTGCTGTTACACCAGCAGGAGAAGCTACACATGCCAGCGGAACTTTTACTATTAAAGGATCCGGAACTGATATTTGGGAATCAAGTGATCAATTTCAATTTGTAAATCAATCTATTACGGGTGATGCCGAAATTATTGCCAAAGTAAATTCGCTTACCAATACCAATACATATGCAAAAGCCGGAGTAATGTTTCGCGAAACGCTTACGCCAACGTCTAAACACGCCATGACCGATGTAAGTGCCGCAGCAGGGATCGAATTTTTATCGAGAGATGCTGTTTCAGGCATCACGACTGCTACGGTAGTGGCAGGAACAACTCCAAAATGGATTCGTATTACAAGATCCGGAAATGTATTTACCTCTTATTCTTCGGATAACGGAACGACGTGGACACCAATTGGCACGCCAAAAACAATTGCTATGGCAAGCACCATTTATGTGGGAATGGCAGTTACCTCGCATGCCAACGGAACTTTGGCAACAGGAATTTTCAGCGATGTTACGGTTCGAAATATTACGCCTCCGGTCAACAATGTCAATTTAGCTTTGGCTAAAACTGCAGTGGCTTCAACAGAAGAAAATGCTGCTTTTTCTTCGGCGAAAGCCACAGACGGAGATGCCGGAACAAGATGGGCGAGTAGTTTTGCCAATGCAAGCGAATGGATTTATGTTGATTTAGGGAGCAACTACAACATTAATCGGGTAGTTCTAAAATGGGAAGCTGCTTTTGCAACACAGTACAAAGTGCAAATTTCGACGGACAATGTTTTTACCGAAAATGAAACCGTCAACACACAAACCGCCAGCGATGGAGGAACGGATGACTTAACAGTAAGCGGAACAGGAAGATACATCAGAATTTTATGCACCACAAAAGCTTTGGCCCCATACGGATATTCGTTATTCGAAATAGAAGCTTACGGATCTGCTTCTACAGCCAGAAAAGCTGCGGTTGCGACAGAAGAACCGGAAGCTGCAACGACTGCTTTTACAATGTACCCAAACCCGGCAAATAATTATGTTCAACTTTCAATACCTGAAAAATTAGACAATAAAGTCGTAACGATTTATGATGATTCAGGAACATTACTGGTAGAGAAAAAAATCGATTCTGATGCTAAGGAAGAACTAATCGATATTAGTAAACTTAGAAAAGGAATCTACATCCTGAACTTTAAATCCGATCAGAAAAACTGGTCAAAAAAACTGATCAGGAATTAATTAGAATCCGTTGGGCGTGATGTGTTTGTTAGTATGAACATTGCGCCTGGCGGATCCATTAATACTTTTCAAAGTCTTTTTTGATTTAAAATCTATTTACGTAACCCCAAAATAATTTAGATATGAATAAAAACAAACTTAGAGGATTTTCTCTTCTGACAATACTATTTCTGGCATTGTCCAATCTCATGCACGGGCAGGGACCTATCCCGTTTACTATTAGCAATACCTCAACATTCAATGACAGCGAATTGTATGTTGCCATTGTAGGTATTGATTACACTACCGGAAATCACGTTTGGGTAAATGCCAAAACAAGTCAGGTATTGCCTATGAGCGCTTCTTATAATACGGTTACAGGCCCTACAATTGGCGGAAATACCGGACCGGGACAAAACTCAAAATATGCCAATTGTTTTACCAAATTAAGCGAAATCCCAAACAAGACTTTTACATTGCCACAAATTGCCGGTTGCAGGGTGTTTATCGCCAAAGGGCAGCAATTGTATTTTTACTTTTTTGGAGCAAGCGGAGCACCTTCGGGATATACATCACCCAATCCGTTGAATGCCACAGATCCGAATCAGGGTATTTTGTATGAAATCATTGAATTGACGAACAATCAATATGGTTTTTTTGGAAATCCGTCGAGAGTCGATTCGTATAAATACCCAATGGGACTCGAATTATTTGGAGCCAATGGTTATCAGAAAAGAGTAGGTGAATTAAAAAAACACGCTGATATTGTGGCGGCTTTCAAAGCCAATGTTCCATCAGAATTTCAGGGTTGTGTAAATGATGCAACAGGTGAAATTACAGCACCATCAAAAACACCCGCTTTCGCAGATGGAACAGGAGGAAATTCTGTAGGCGCTCAGGCCAATTACCTGAAATCGTATATTGATGCCATCTGGAATAAATACAAAAATGAAGATTTGATATTTTATGCCGGAGATGCGGGAGTTTTCAAAGGAAGAGTGATTGGAGAACAGCTTGAAGTTGTGGGACAATCAGGTGGTTTTGTTGGCCGTACAGGTCGTGTACAAAACAGACCTTCGACTCAGGAAGCGCTTGAAGGAAAAGGTGTCCTGGACAGAAGACTGGTCGACGGAGATCTTGATCTTGTCGTTCAGGCACAATTAACAGCGGCCATTAATCGTCATGTGGTAAATGTTACAACTGCAAATCCGGGACAGCAAAACTGGTACGATGCATCGAAATTCTATCAGGTGAACCCAACGAATCATTACTCTAAATTCTGGCATTTACCGGGAATAAGTGTTGATAATCTGGCGTACGGATTTGCTTATGATGATGTAGCCGATCAGTCACCATCGCTTCATTCTCCTCAGCCCACTAAAGTAATTGCGACTTTTGGAGGATATGCCGGATCAGTTCCTTCTGTTCCCGCTACTACAGATGTCATTACGGTGTATAAAGATTGTAATTACACCGGATTTTCCGGCGGATTAACTATTGGAGATTATAATCTGGCACGTCTGAATACTCTAGGCGTGTTAAACGATGATATTTCTTCGCTTAAAATCACGCCCGGTTTTCAGGCGATTTTGTATCAGGATGATAATTTTACCGGAGCTTCAACCGTCATCAATTCGGATAATTCCTGCCTGAATACAACCTGGAATGATAAAGTGACTTCGATTAGGATTCTGGCAAACGGAACAACTACTTTAGGCAATCAAACGTTTTATCTTCAAAACAGAAACAGCAGTTTATATATGGATGTCTGGGGTGCGAGTTTGTCTAATGGCGCAGCGATTAATCAGGGGGCTCTAAATTCAGGAAACAATCAGAAATTTACATTTACCCATTTAGGAGACGGACTGTATAAAATTATTGCAAATCACAGTGGTCAGTCATTAGATGTAAATAATTTCAATAAAGCCAATGGTGCGCATGTAGAACAATATCCATACAATGCCACTACCAATCAGCAATTTGTATTGGTTGCGACAGGCGATGGGTTTTATAAAATGGTAGCCAGACACAGCGGCAGAATAGTAGAAGTGGCAGGAGCAAGTACAGCTTCGGGCGCTGTGGTACAACAATGGGATAATAACAACCAGACTTGCGGACAATGGAAATTAGTCCCGGCTACAAGTTCCCAAACTTCAGTTTTAATTCAGGCAGAAGATTATTCTTCCATGAACGGGATTCAGGTTGAAGCAACAACCGATGCAGGCGGAGGATCAAATGTGGGGTATACTGAAACAGGCGACTGGCTGGCATACAACAGCATTAATTTTCCAACAACAGGTTCTTATTTAATCGAATACAGAGTAGCGAGTGCTGTAACAGGTGGTAAATTATCTTCAGATTTAAATGGAGGAACAATTGTTCTGGGCAATGTTGATATTCCAAACACAGGCGGATGGCAAAACTGGCAGACTGTTTCTCAAACGGTGAATGTGAATGCAGGAACCTACAATTTCGGAATCTACATTCAGAATACCGGAATGAACATTAACTGGATTAAAATTACAAAAGTGGGGGCTGGTTTAACAGCAAAAATGGCTGCTGCGCCAATAGCTGAAGAAGAAGTTAATGCAGCCGCTTTAAACGTTTATCCAAGTCCTGCTGAAAATACACTTTTCTTTACGGCTGCTGTTAGCGGAGAAAATGCAAGTATTGTAGATTCTCAAACGGGTGCAACGGTTTCAATACAAAAAATCAATAACAATAGTGTAGATGTTTCTCATTTGAGAAAAGGAATTTATCTGATTGTTTTAGATAATGCTGGTAAAAAAACGGTCAAACGTTTCATAAAAAAATAGTTTTAAAAACAATTGCAGATTTCAGGTTTCAGCATTGATTTACCATGATTCCTAAAATGAAGTTTAGGGATTTGGTTTCAAATTCAAGCTGAAATCAGGAATCTACAATTAAAAAATCTCCCCCATTTTTTACAAATTTTTATTAACCTGTTAAATAATTATGATGAAAAACAATTACAAAAGAATGTCACTAAGATGGATGGTCATTTTGGTGTTGGGTATTTTTAATTTATCAGTAGCCCAGAAAAAAGTAATCGCTTATGTCCCGAACTGGGTAGATTTGAATTCGTTTTCGGGCAGTATTCAGTACAGCAAACTGACGCATATCAATATTGCATTCGAAAATCCTGATGCTAATGGATATTTGTCTTTTAACTCCGGCAGTACTACCATTATTAATGCAGCACATGCTCAAAATGTAAAAGTTTTTGTTTCCCTTGGCGGAGGATCAGTTTCTGAAGGCGGCGCTATTCGTGATAATTATTTCAATTTGATTACGAGCAGCAACAGAACGGCTTTTATCCAGAAAATATACGATTATGTTGTTGCCCATAATTTTGACGGTGTCGATGTCGATCTTGAAGGTCCTGCTATTAATGGTGATTATGGAGCATTTGTTATTGCTCTGGCTGCTAAATTACATGCAAATGGCAAACAAATTACAGCAGCGCTTTCAGAAGGTTATGGAGGTGCCAATGTGCCATCGTCTACTTTTGCCGCTTTTGACTGGATCAATATCATGGCGTATGATGCCACAGGGCCTTGGGCTCCTGGAAGTCCGGGACAACATTCTCCGTACAGTATGGCGGTAAATCAGTTTAATTACTGGACCGGAAGAGGATTACCGGCAAGTAAAGCGATCATTGGTCTTCCGTTTTACGGATATGGTTTTGGTGCTTCGGCCAATCAGGGAATTTCTTATGCTAATATCGTAGCCCAATATCCGGGTGCCGAAAATCTGGATCAGGTAGGAAACACGATTTATTACAACGGAATTCCAACCATCAAGGCCAAAACAACTTTCGCAATTCAGAATGCTGGTGGAGTGATGATCTGGGAATTATCACAGGATGCTACGGGGGCAAAATCATTATTAACAGCCGTTAATCAGGTAATTACAGGTAGCCAGCCACCAACAGGTACAGGAACTTTAATACAGGCAGAAAGCTATTCTTCAATGAGTGGTGTTCAAACCGAAGCGACAACAGATACCGGCGGAGGTTTAAATGTAGGTTATGCAGATACAGGGGACTGGATGGCGTATTCGAACATCAATTTTCCAACTTCAGGTTCTTATGTAATCGAATATAGAGTAGCAAGTGCCGTAAATGGTGCAAGAATATCTTCTGATTTAAATGCCGGAACCATTCAGTTAGGTGCTGTTAATGTACCCAATACCGGAGGCTGGCAAAATTGGCAAACCATAACGCAAACCGTAAATGTAAATGCCGGAACGTATAATTTTGGAATCTATATACAAAGTTCAGGCGTAAATATCAACTGGTTCCGAATCACAAAATCAGGAGCAGCTTTAACAGCAAAAACAGCGTCTCCTGAAGCAACAACGGATGGAATTGCAAGTTTGAGTGTCTATCCAAATCCAACAGAAAGCACGCTTTTCTTTAGTGCCGAAGTTTCTGGGGCCAGCGTGAGTGTTATAAATTCTCAGGGAGGAGAAACCGTTTCTACACAAAAAGCCAATAACAATAGTATAGATGTTTCGGGCTTAAAAACAGGAATCTACCTGATTTTAGTAGAAAAAGACGGAGTCAAAACTGTGAGACGTTTTATCAAAAAATAAGATTTAACCACAAAGTGCGCAAAGCTTTATGTTGAACCAGCTTTGCGAACTTTGTGTTTGCTAAGCGTAACGTGAGAAAAAAACTTTGCGCGCTTTGCGGTTATTTTTTCAGCACATACTATTGCAACCCCAAATACCCAAATTATATATGAAAAACAATTACAAATTTCGGTTAAGCTTACTTGTATTTCTTGCTTTTAGCGGTTTTGCCATCGCACAAACGTCTTTAGGTTCGAGTAAAACCCTTATGAACAATCTAAAAAAAGAACTGGTAAATTCTGCGACCTCAAAGAGTACTGAAAAAACAGTTTTGCTTCAGGCAGACCATTCGAAAAACTTTGACGGAAAAATAAATTACAAGGAATCAAATGCGTCAAGTGAATTCTTGATTGGAGAAATCAAAAACGTTCCCGAATCTTCTTTTTACATTAAGGTAAAAGACAAATCGCTGGAAGGTCATATTATTTTAAAGAAGACAAAAGAAGCTTATAAATATTATTCAGATGCTCAGGGAAATGCCTTCGTTTCTAAAGTTGATATTAATACCCTTGTTTGTATCGATTACAGAAATGTTCCTGAAAACACCAACAATACAACGAATAAAACAGCTGTTGCGGCAGCAATTGCCCCGGCATTATTGAATTTACAAAGTTTACCAGGCGCAGCAGGTTGTGTTTTGCTGGATTTTGACGGTTACAATATGCCGGCAGGAAATCTTTGGAACAACGGAAACGCCATCAATGCAGCACCCTCCGGAATGAGCGATGCCGATGTGCAACAGCATTGGGAAGTAGTGTCTGAAGATTACAGGCCTTTTAACCTGAATGTTACAACGAGCGAAGCCGTTTTTAACTCCTATCCAAGAAACAGAAGAATGCGTGTGGTGGTAACTCCAACCAATACTGCAGCCCCGGGGGCGGGAGGTGTTGCCTATATTGGTTCCTTCAATTGGGACAATGATGTACCGTGTTGGGTATTTATTACTTCGGGTAAATCTGGTGGAGATGCCTCTGCGCATGAAGTTGGGCATACTTTTGATCTGGGTCATGACGGACGTACCAATCCTGTAGAAGATTATTTCGTAGGCATAAACAATACGTCGTGGGCGCCTATTATGGGTGCAGGATATTACAGACCTGTTGTGCAATGGAGTAAAGGAGAATATGATTTTGCCAATAATAAACAAGATGATGTGGCTTCGATTGCAGGTTCTAAATTTGGTGTTGGGTATAGAGGCGACGATTACGGAAATACTACAGCTTCGGCAGCCAATTTAGATTATAATGCCAACGGGGTGATCAATCAGAAAAATGGTATCATCTCCAGTGAAGCCGATTATGATTTCTTTACGTTTACAACAGGCGGAGGAAATGTTTCTATTAATACCAATACCGTTGGAAGAGACGGAAACCTGCATCTTTTGATCCGATTGTATAACGCGGCAGGAGCCGAAATGGGAACGTATTGGAACTCTGATCCTTTTGCCTTAAACGCTTCTATGAACGTAAATTTGCCGGCTGGTAAATATTTTATTGGTGTTGATGGTACAGGAGCAGGAAACGCAGGTTACGGAGGTTATTCGGCGTACGGTTCTATCGGAAGTTATTCGATTACAGGAACAATTCCGCCCGGAGGAAATGTTAGCGCTTCGACCGATGTGATCACCGTTTATAAAGATTGTAATTATACGGGATTTTCAGGTGGTTTAACCATTGGCGATTATAATATGGCGCGTTTGAATTCTTTGGGAGTTTTGAATGATGATATTTCTTCGCTAAAAATCACACAGGGTTTTCAGGCGATTTTGTATCAGGATGATAATTTTACAGGAGCTTCAACTGTAATCAATTCTGATAATTCCTGTTTGAATACCACCTGGAATGATAAAGTGACTTCTATCCGTGTACTTGCAAACGGAGTGACCACTTTAGGAAATCAGACTTTCTTTTTACAAAACAGAAACAGCGGACTCAATATGGATGTTTGGAACGCCAGTTTATCTAACGGTGCCAATATTGCACAGGGAGCCCCTAATTCAGGAAACAACCAAAAATATACCTTCACACATTTGGGTGACGGATTGTATAAAATCATTGCGAACCATAGCGGACAATCATTGGATGTTAATAATTTCAATAAAGCCAATGGTGCGAATGTAGAACAGTATCCCTACAACGGAACTACGAATCAGCAATTTGTTCTGGTAACTACAGGCGATGGTTTTTACAAAATTGTAGCCAGACACAGTGGCAGAATCGTCGAGGTTGCCGGAGCAAGTACAGAAAATGGAGCCAACGTTCAGCAATGGGATAATAACAACCAGACTTGCGGACAATGGAAATTGATTGCAACAACAACTTCGCAAACCTCCACTTTAATTCAGGCTGAAGATTACTCTGCTATGAGCGGTATTCAGGTTGAAGCTACAACAGATACAGGCGGAGGTTCGAATGTTGGATACACAGAAACGGGCGATTGGCTGGCTTATAATAGTATTAATTTCCCAACGACGGGTTCGTATTTAATCGAATACAGGGTTGCAAGTGGTGTAACAGGTGGGAGATTATCATCGGATTTAAATGGAGGGACAATTATTTTAGGTAATGTTGATATCCCCAATACGGGAGGATGGCAAAACTGGCAAACCGTTGCCCAAACTGTAAATGTAAATGCCGGAACGTATAATTTTGGAATCTACATTCAAAACACGGGAATGAACATCAACTGGATCAGGATTACCAAAATTGGTGCTGCGGCAGCAATTCCCGTATCTTCATCAATTACAGATGAAAGAGCAGATGAAGTTGCTTTAAACATATATCCGAATCCGGTTGCCACTACACTTTTCTTCACTACAGATGTAGTAGGAGGAAATGTTAGCATAGTTTCTCAAACAGGAGCTGTGGTGGTAACCAAAACAATCAATGATAATAGCATCGATGTTTCAGGTTTAAGCAGAGGCGTTTATTTAATTGTTTTTGAAAAAGACGGTGTGAAGACTGTAAGACGTTTTTTAAAGAAATAAATAATAATATTTAACCGCAAAGTATGCTAAGGTTTACGCAAAGTTTGCAATATTTTAAGGCTGTCAGAAATGGCAGCCTTTTTTTATGTGCAGGATTTTATATAAACACGGAGTTCACAAAGCTTTGTATTGATATAGCTTTGTGAACTCCGTGGTTACAGTCACTAAGCTGATAGAATAAAAAATTTGCGACTTTGCAAGATTAAAAAAATAAAGCTTAGCTTCCGACAGCTATCGGGATTGCGTAAACCTTAGCGTACTTTGCAGTTAAATAAATAAGCAATAAAAATTATCATTCCATAACAATACGATAAAGGTCTTTCAGGTTTTAATTCATAGAATTGCAAATCGTTTTATAAATCCCCATTTGCAAAAGCTTACCCTATGATTTCAAAAGTTATTTCTCCTTATAAATATTGTTTTGTTATTCTGTTTTTTATTCTTTTCAGTGCCACAATTTCAGCACAAAAACAAAAGAATCTGGAAGGGGTACAAATTGCTTTTCTATCCGATGTTCATTTGCAGGATTTATTCGGAACATTTTCAGACAATCCTTATAAAGGTATTTTAAACCCAAAAACGGGAAAATATGTTTTAATGAGAACCATGGCTTCTCAATTGCATTCGACCCGAATCTTCAATGAAAATTACTTTGCTTTTATTGCCGCTTTAGAAGATATCGCTAAGCGAAAAATAAAATATGTCGCGCTTCCCGGAGATTACACAGATGACGGCCAGCCAATTCACGTAAAAGGCCTGGGGAAAATTTTAGATCAATACAGAAAAAAATACCATATCGAGTTTTTTATTACCACAGGAAATCACGATCCCGTAGGACCTTTTGCACAGGAATCCGGTAAAGAAGATTTTCTTGGTGCAACAGGAAAAAGTCAGCCCATTTATAGCAAAGAAGGCCTTTATAAGCCAAATTTAACGATCGAACAGCCTGTAGTTGTAACCGCCGATATTGCTAAAATGGGTTATTTAGAAATTACGGATAATCTTAAGGATTTTGGTTTTTACCCCAATAAAAAATACAAATTCTGGGCAACTCCATTTTCAGCCTATAGTTACCAGAATTATAGTTTCGAAAAAGCTTCAAAAGCGGCTCTACTATCGAATCGGGTTTACAATGTGGCTCCGGGTTACGAAGTTCCGGATGTAAGTTATGTGGTTGAGCCTGTTGACGGACTTTGGTTAATGGCCATTGATGGGAATGTTTATATTCCGAAGAAAAATGACGGAGATCCAAAAGATCCGAAAAACTATTCAGAAGCCAGTACAGGGTACAACAATGTACTTTCGAATAAAAAACACCTGATAAAATGGGTAGAAGAAATTTCGGCGCAAGCCAGATTACAAGGTAAAACATTAATTGCCTTTAGTCATTTTCCGATGATTGATTTTAATGATGATGCTTCTGCGGAAATAAAAGAATTACTGGGTCCGAATAAATGGCAGTTGAACCGTGTTCCGGTTGAAGAAGTAGCGCAGGTTTTTGCTGATGCCGGATTAAAAATTCACTTTGGCGGACACATGCACATCAACGATACAGGAACCCGGACTACAGCAAAAGGAAATACTTTGGTCAATATACAAACACCATCATTGGCAGCGTATATTCCGGCTTATAAACTATTGACGATAAAAAAAGAGAATCTGGTCGATATTCAAACCATTACAATCGATGAGGTTCCCGGATACAACGAACTTTTTGATTTATACAAAATGGAATATCAATTCTTAGAAAGCCAAAACACAAAAGACATCTGGAATATTGATATTCTAAAAACCAAAAACTACCATGATTTTACCGATTTCCATTTGAAGGAATTGGTTCGTTTGCGTTTTCTGAAAGACGACTGGCCAGAATCTTTCAAAAATTTTATCCTAAATATTTCTGCAAAAGATTTATTGGTTTTAGCCAATATTCAATCCGATAAAGATTTTGATGTGATACTAAAAAACAAAGAAAACTTTAAAAAAGAATGGGCAGAAGCAGAAAACAAATCAGATAAAATCTTAACCGAAAACAATTTTAAAAAGCAAGATTTTAACTGGACAGGTTATGATCTTCTGGTCGATTTTTATCGTTTCAGAAGTGCCGATGAATTGGCTTTAGTTGATGTTGGAACCGCAAGAGCCAAAGAATATAAAGTTCTGTCTCAATTATTCTTCGAAAACCATAAGGAAGATGCATCAAAAGAAAAACCATTGCAAAACCAGATGCGATTGTTTCTGATTATTTTCAATAAATTCATGCACGAAGTTCCGGCAGATCATTTTAGTGTTGATTTGAAAACGGGAGAGATTAAGAGCGAAAAATAGTTTCAGGTTTATTTTGGTTTCAGGTTTCAGGTTGAAATCAATAAAAATTAACCGCAAAGGGCGCTAAGGTTTACGCAAAGTTCGCTAAGTTTTGTTTTGGTTCGTAAAGTTTTGAGTTCGCAAAGCTGGTTAGGAAAATGGCACACGAATGACATGATCACACGGATTTAGCGCAGATTATTATGTGGCAGCAGAGAGTAAAGTTTTTTTGAAAGCTTTACAAAACGCAAAGTTCGCAAAGCTAATTGATAAAGCTTTGCGAACTTTGCGTTTACTAACCGCAATCTAAAACAAAAAACTTTGCGTTCTTTGCGGTAAAATTTTTATTGATTCCAACCTGAAAACGGAGACTGAAAACTACTCAACTCCAGTCACAGGATTGACTCTCACATAACTGCCATCATCATATGTTTTGGTTGGTAAAGTTTTGAGTTCGCAAAGCTGGTTAGGAAAATGGCACACGAATGACATGATCACACGGATTTAGCGCGGATTATTATGTGGCAGCAGAGAGTAAAGTTTTTTTGAAAGCTTTACAAAACGCAAAGTTCGCAAAGCTAATTGATAAAGCTTTCCGAACTTTGCGTTTACTAACCGCAATCTAAAACAAAAAACTTTGCGTTCTTTGTGGTAAAATTTTTATTGATTCCAATCTGAAAACGTAGACTGAAAACTACTCAACTCCAGTCACAGGATTGACTCTCACATAACTGCCATCATCATATTTTATCTGATAAGGAGAATTGAAGAATGTACTTGGCAAATAATAATCCGTTGTAATGACCTGAGCGCCGGATTTTTTGGCAGCTTCAAAATGCGTGTAATCATTTTTGCGGGCTTCTTTAGTGTCGGAATCTGCTCTTGTACGGATGATGTATCCTTTTTTGACTAAATCTGTAATTTTTGGATCTTCAGAATTGCCTATCATTAATGTTGCAGCTTCTGGTTTTCCCGGTTCTGCACAGATGAAAGCGGCGCGTCCTTTTAACGAAGGATGATTCAAAGCATACATGTCTCTTTTCGCTCCGTTGTTATCCAGAATAAATAAAAATTTACCTTTTGCTTTTTTCAGTGTTGGCCAATTGTCGTTTAAAACCGCTTCTTCTAAGGTTTTATATTTTCCACGGACCATATCCGGCGTGATTAGTTTATTGCCTAAACCTTTGCGAAGTTCTTTGTCCAGGGCATCAAATAATTCAGGTGTAAATTTCTCTGCTTTTGTACCTAAGAAACTGTCATCATCTTTTGGTTCCAAAGTAATAAAAACCGGAACGTGATCCGGATTGGCGTCAGACCATTTTTTTAATTCGGCAAGAGCAATTTGTAAAGTATAACAGGAAGTCCTGAAATCAATATCGATCATATGAAAAACCTTGAAACCTGGTTTTTGCATTTCGCCTTTAGGATCATACACTTGTTGAGATTTTACAACATCCAATCCCTTTGGGTGGGCGTATTTTCCACCTTTAGGATCGGCCTGAACATCAATTTCAAGATTGCGTAAACCTTTGTTCAACTGATCGGTAATGGGAATATGGGTGTATTGCAAACCTTTTAGGGAACGTGAAGTATCTTTTGCCTGCATCAAATTGTATAGATCCGGTTCGATATTCTGGCGGTAACTGTTGTGTGAACCAATTACCTGAATTTGATTGATTTTTAAATTGTCGCTTTGGGCATTGGCATTACAAATTACGATGCCGGTAATGAGTAATGTAAACAGGGTTTGTTTCATAATTGAATTTTAATAAGAGTTACTGAAATAGAAGAGGGGATCAGACAAATGAGTTTTGTCTTTTTTTGAGAGTACTAATGTAGAAACAATATCTGGTTTTTACGTTAGTTTAAGAAAAACAAATCGCAAACGGATTGTGATTTTTGCCTGAAAAAAGTAGTATTAATAAAACAAACGAATGGATTCCTTAATTTAAAGTTAACCTTCAGGAAAAAAACATTGGTATAACATTTTATTATTTTACATCACCAAACAGCCCCTAATATTGTTATGAAAAATCCTGAAATATTTGAAAAAACGTATACTGATTACTGGAAAAAGCTAAATGCCTTTTCGTATACGATGACTCAGGATAAAGACTTGGCACAGAACATTGTTCAGGATGTTTTTATTGACTTATGGGAACGAAAAGACGATTTGAATATCAATGCCATCGAACCTTATTTGTTTCGTGCGGTAAAAAATCAGGTTTTCAAACATTACCAGAATAACCGTTTTGATAAGACGATTCTCGAGGATAAATTCGAAGATTATATTATTGATAATTTCAGTTCGATCGATCCTGAATTAATGGATTTACTTTATACCTTAATTGATAAACTTCCGGAGAAACGAAAAGAAGTTTTATTGATGTATAAATTTCAGGACATGTCAATTGATCAGATTGCAGATGAACTTGGAATTTCGAAACAAACTGTTAAAAATCAAATTTCTTCAGCGCTGAAACAATTGCGCGAAGGCCTGAAAGACCTTGCCTGGCTTGCTCCATTCATTATTTTGAATCAAAAGTTTTAAGATAACTTTCTGTTAATGGTTTCATAATATTTCCCGATAGTACGATTTTGCATTTCTGGTACTTATTGGTAATAACAAGTATTATGATAAAAAGAATCAAGCATAGTTTAGAATATCTTATTGATAAAAGTTCCCGAAATAAAACTTCCGAAGCAGAAGAAAATCTATTGAATAATTTTGCTTTAAACCAATATCAAAACTCCAATTGGGATGAAACTTCGATGGGAAATTCTGATGAAGTGGCTCAGGATATATATGACAACATTCAGCTTAAAATAGGAAAGAAGAAAAACTTCCATCCTTATTTAAAATACATGGCAGCTGCCAGCATTCTTTTTCTGGTTGGTTTAGGATTTTTCTATACACCAAACGTTACAGCCGAAAAACAATTATCATTTAAGACGTCAGATACCCCCAAATCTATCTTATTAAGTGACGGCTCGAAAATTTATCTGGCAGCAAATTCATCATTTCAGTATCCTGAAAAATTTATGGGCGACGAAAGAAAAGTTTCTTTACTAAAAGGAAATGCATTTTTTGAAGTAGCCAAAGACAAAACACATCCTTTTATTATCAGTTCCGGCGAAATTAAAACCAGGGTAGTGGGAACTTCATTTCACATTCAGTTATCCAAATCAAAATGCGAAGTAATTGTCGTAACCGGAAAAGTAAATGTTTCTGCAAAAGGACAGAGCGTTGATCTTGTACCAAATGAAGAAGCCTTGTTTACAGCACAAAAGTTAACCAAACAACTGGCAGATAAATCATTTTTGGTCAATTGGTATGCTACGGATATTACTTTAAATCAAACCACACTTAAACAAGTCATCACGATTTTACAATATAAATACGGTGTTTCATTTCAGTACAATGACGAGCGTGTATTGGCAACTCCGCTAACGGTATTCATCAAAAAAGATGCGACGTTAGAAAGTGTTTTACAACAAATAAATTATATCACAAACCTAAAATTTAAAGTTTATGACGAAATAGTAAGAGTGGATTAAAAACAAAAAAGCAGTTGCTGAGAACAACTGCGATTAATAATTAAGTATCGTAAAAAAACCAATAACTTAAATCATGTATTTTAAACTTACCTATTTAAATCTAAAGAGGATTGTCTTTTTAGTGCTGGCGTTACTGACCATTCAGAGTGGTTATAGTACAACTAATTTTTTCGGAGAATCAAAAGTAAAAAATAAAATAGAAAAAGCGACTCTTGTCTCTATTTTTTCAAAATTGACACAGCAAACGGACTATAAATTTAGTTACGGACAAGCTATTATTGCTGATAATACGGTTTATACTGTAAATTACACGAATGAATCTATCGCTTTAATTTTAAGTGATCTTTCTAAAAAAGCCAATTTTAATTACAGTATCAATGGCAAATTAGTTTTAATTCAAAAAACAATTACTCCTAAAACGACCAGTTATAAAGCAGCAGATAAAGTTAAAGTACAAGGAAAAATTGTAGATGAAAATAATGTACCAATTCCGGGAGCCAGTATTATCGAAACAAGCTCATCAAATTCGACAGTTTCTGATTTCGATGGAAAATTTGAAATTACAGTTGGAGAAGGCAGGACAATTCAGGTTTCGTATGTGGGCTATAAAACGAAAACCGTTTCAGTACAAAATAGTTTTATGACCATTCAGTTAGAGCCCAATACAGCCGAATTAAATGAGGTTTTGGTTGTTGGTTACGGTAAACAATCTAAAAAAGATGTGACAGGAGCTGTTACACAACTTGAAGCAGCAAATTTTAAGCAGGGAATCAATATTTCACCTGATAATTTATTGCAGGGAAAAGTTGCCGGAGTTCGTGTGGTAAGTACAAGCGGAGAACCGGGAGCAGGGGTTAATGTTACGATTCGTGGAGTTGGATCGATCAGAAGCGGAAGCACACCTTTGTTCGTAGTTGATGGTATTCCGCTGGCAAACGACGATGTAAGCCCATCAGGAACAAATGTTGGTTTTGGAGCTTCGGCTGCTAAAAATCCATTAAACTTTTTGAACAGCAGCGATATTGAATCGATCACCGTTTTAAAAGATGCGTCTGCAGCAGCGATTTATGGTGCAAGGGGATCTAACGGAGTTGTTTTGGTGACTACTAAAAAAGGATCTAAAGGCGAAGGAACTTTGACTTTTGATACCTATACTGGACTTTCGACTGTGGCTAAAAAACTAGATGTTTTAAGTGCAGGTCAATATAGAAGCGCTATAAAAGAGCCTGCTTTTGATCATGGCGGAAATACAGACTGGCAGGATGTAATTTACAGAACAGCAATTACAAAAAATAATGCATTGTCTTTCTCTAAACAAACAGAATCAGGAAATTATTACGCTTCTGTAGCCCAAATGGATCAGGAAGGTATTATTCGTAACAGTAATTTCAAACGTATGTCGGGCAGGATTAATGCTGCCGAATCGTTTTTGGATAACAAACGTTTAAAAGTAAAAGTAAACCTTACGGCCAGTGAAACTAAAGATGACGGAGTCCCAACCAGTGATGACGGAGGTTCAAACGGTCAGTTGATTGTACATACTTTGATGGCAAACCCAACCAGATCAGTCTTTGATGCGAACGGAAAGTACACTAACTTTAATATGAACGCGCATTATAATCCTGCTTACTTATTGAGTATCTATGAGGATCAGACACGTACATTAAGAGTTTTGGGAAATCTTGAAGCTTCGTTAAGAATAATTGACGGATTAGAATATAAATTAAACATTGGTATAGATCGTTCTACAGCAGAAAGAAACACAACAATTTATCCAAACGTAACGGATTTAAATCCAAAAGGAAAATATGTTCAGAATAACTTAGATTCTAAAAACTCTTTGATCGAGCACTATCTGACTTATAATTTAGCGCTGGACAAACATAAATTTGAGGTTTTAGGTGGGTTCTCGTATCAAAAATTCGAAAGATCAGGAACAAGTTTCAGTATCGACGGAATCTCTGCCCAGGGAGTTGGTATTAAGCCGTCTATTAATCCTGGTTTTTCAGGAACACAGTCGGGAACTACAGGTTATGCCCAGGAAAATGAGTTACAGTCTTATTTTGGAAGAATCAATTATACCTTCAATAATAAATATCTGTTGACAGCTTCGATGAGAGCAGATGGTTCGACCCGTTTTGGTGAGAATAACAAATACGGTTACTTTCCTTCAGCTGCAGTAGGATGGAATATTTCTAAAGAAAGTTTCCTGGAAAATGTAGCGGCCATAAACAACTTAAAGCTGAGAGCGAGCTGGGGACAAACTGGAAATCAGGAAGTTCAAAACAAATTGACTAAAGCAAGTTATTCATTAGCAGGTCCTGACGGATATTATTTATATGATGATTTGAATCTGGTAAACGGAGTTTCGGTAACGAGAACAGCAAATCCTAATTTAAAATGGGAAGTGGTAACACAATACAATCTTGGTTTGGATTTCAATTTATGGCATGATAAATTGTATGGTACGCTTGATTATTTCAACAAAACCACTACAGATGCGATCTTAAACGTTCCTTCAAGTCCTTTACAGCCAACAACAACAGTGTGGACAAATATTGACGGAAAAATTGTCAACAAAGGTTTTGAGTTCATGTTAGGAACAAAAATAATTGATACGAAGAATTTTAGCTGGAATGTTGATGTTAACGGAGCAACATTAAAAAATAAAATTGAAGACTTACCGGTTTCAGAAATCTTAACAGGAACTATTTCGGGACCTGGACAATCCGGAGTAAATGCCAATATTTACAAAAGCGGTTATGCGGCAGGTTCTTTCTATTTGTTAGAGCATATTGGGTTTGACAGTAAAGGAGGAAATATTTTTAGAGATCAAAACGGAGACGGTAAAATTGATAACAGCGACAGAATTATTATCGAAGGTGCGCTGCCCACTTTTTACTATGGCTTTAATAGTGACATGAGATACAAGAACTTTAGTTTTTCATTCTCAATTATTGGTCAAACGGGAGGTTATTTGTTGAACAATACAGGATTGAATGCCTTAAACATAAACAACTTAGCCTCTGACCGAAATGTGGCTACAGGGTATTATCAATCTGGTGCAAACCCTACAAACTCACCTATTTTATCGACATTATTCTTAGAAAAATCAGATTTTATCAGGTTGAACACGGCTCGTATTGGGTATAATTTTGATCTGAAAGGATTGAATTGGTTAAACGGACTGACTCTTTACATCACAGGTCAAAACTTAATCACAATTACAAATTATACAGGTTATGATCCGTTAATCAACAGTCCAAAATCTAACGGAGGAAACCAGTCTATTGGTATTGATTACGCTAGTTACCCAACTTCCAGAACGTTTAGTTTCGGAGCAACTTTAAAATTATAAATTATGAAGACAAAGACATTTTTTAGCCTGAAAATTATAACTATATTCTCTTTTATTTTTCTCTTAAACAGCTGTACAGACCTGAATGAAGTTGTATTGGATGAAAAACTGGGAACGGACGCTACTGATCCTGCAGGTGCACTTGCTGCAGCTTATGACAGACTTGGAGACGGAACTTTTACAGATCACGGAGCTGTTTTTGCCATGCAGGAATACACCACAGATGAAGCTATTTTACCAACCCGTGGAAGTGACTGGGGAGATGGTGGAAAATGGAGGGACATGCATGAATTTACATGGAGTTCCAGTAATGCCATTATTGTGAGTAACTGGGATTTACTGACAAACGGAATTACCCGTTCTTTAACTGCAATTAAGTCTGCGCAGGAAAGCACTTTTCCGGAAAAGGAATTGTTTTTGGCAGAATCAAAAGCACTTTTAGCGTATTATACCTATACTACATTAGATCTGTACGGACAAGCACCATTTAGAGATCCATTAAACGTAGAGGCACCTTTACAAATTTTAAAAGCGGAGACTGAGATTGACAAATTAATCACTGATGTTGAGGCCCTGATACCCAATTTAGCTGATATTGGTACACAACGTACACATCACGGAAGATTTACCAAACAAGCAGCTTATGCTTTATTAAGCACCATGTATTTAAACCGTGCCGTATTCAAAGATCGTTACAATGCCACTTCAAGCTTTAATTTTAATGAAGCTGCCGTAAGCGGAACAGGAACAGACATGGACCGTGTTATTTATTATACGTCATTATTAATCGATTCCGGAAAATATAGTTTAGAAAGTGATTTCTTCAAAAATTTCGCAAGAGATAATGATAATGGTAAAGAACTTATATTTGCCATCACTCAAAAGATAGATTATATCCGTAATGGTTCTAACAGTTTTGCTTATGTGTGTATGGAGCGTAACCAGAGAACATCTGCAGCAAACAGAGGAACAAATGCAGCTTGTACAACTCCTGAATTCTATGCATCATGGGATGGTAATCATGATGATCCAAGATTTGAACAACATTACCAATATGCTGATGGTACATGGTTTATGAACGACGGTACAGATGTAAGTGTTCCTGCAACAGACGTTGTACCTAAGAGCAACCCGGCATTGCCCTGGTTCCACTTTAACAGAGGAATTCAGGCGGGACTTCAATACGGCCCTGTGTTATTGGCTTCGGGATCTCTTGAAATGGCAGGAAACCGTATAAAAGTTTCTCCACTAGTGATGGAAAAAAGTACCGGTACTAGAATGAATTTTACACCATCATTAACATTTGCAGATCCTACTAAATCTGTTTTTGCTCAAAACGAAATCAATCAGGGAGCACGTGTTTTTAAATATGAATTTGATCCGGAAGGCGGAAACGGTAACAGTAATGTTGATATTCCGTTATTCCGTTTAGGGGGAATTTATGCCATGAGAGCCGAAGCTTACTATAGAAAAGGAAGTACAGGTTTAGCCCTGATCGATCTTAATAAACTGCGTACAAGCAGAAAAAGAGAATCATTATTTGCAAATGCTCCCGGAAAAGTACTTACTTCTTTAGACACAGCGCAATTGTATAAAGAATTAGGTTTTGAATTGTACTGGGAATTACAAAGAAGACCACAAAGTATACGTTTTGGAAAATTTGACTTAGCCGGAACTGCAAAAGCTGCTTCTCAACCCTTTAGAAGAGCATTTCCAATTCCACAAACCGTTATCGACCAAAAGGTATTCAAACAAAATCAAGGTTATAATTAAGTTTTTGTGTTAGTTTATTTTTTTTTATAAAGGCCTGCTTCGAAAGAAGCAGGCTTTTTTATTTAAGATTAAAAACTTCGGTAATGCACAATGAATCCCTGCAATAAAATACTTAGGGGCTTAGCGTCTAACAATTTCAGCAACTTAAAAAGAGATAGTTATAATATAAAAATTGTGTGAGATGTTATAAGGTACTATAGGTATTGTATACCTAAATTTGAGAGTAATTTTCATCTTTTCAGATGAAATTAAAAGAGTAAAAATAAATAAACAATTCAAAAAGAATAAAATGATACATCAAATCGATACCACAGACAATATTGTGGCTTTTAGGGCATTGGCAGAAGTAACTAAAGAAGATTTTCTACGAGTAGTAGTACCTTCTGTAGAACACCTGGTTAAGCAAATTAACGAGATCAACTTTCTGTTAGTTTTAGATACGGACATTCAGAATTTTACTGCCGGAGCATGGCTTCAGGATGCTTTACTGGGATTAAAGCATCTCGGAAAATGGAACAGGGCTGCCATCGTTACAGATTCTGACGAAATAATCACTTTTACTAACGGATTTAGTTATGTCGTTCCGGGAGAATTTAAAGGATTTAAAAAATTAGATTTTAATAAAGCCCTAAACTGGGTTGAAGGAAATATTGAGATTAAATAATTTTGCTTTCTACGTTTATAACTTATTTTAATTGAAGTAACTTATTTCATCGTGGACTTTATGAAAAAATTATTTTTAAGCTGTGCTGTAATCCTGTTTTTAGGAACTGCAACTGCACAACAAAAGCCACAAATTCACGGATTTTAGTTCTGTATAAAAGAACTGTAATCCGTGAATTTGTGGCTACTATTTTTTTCGGGATAAACCGGAAATATTAATAAAATCTAGTGATTGTATTCAATACCACTACTATCATTGATTTCTCTTTTTGCTTTAGAATTTTTTGAAATCTGTTTGTAACAAGCCGAAGCCAATAATGGTACTGCAAGGCTTCCTACAATTGCAGCTGTTTTATTTTGTCCTGCTTTTTTTAATATAGCGCCAATTAAAAGTGAACTTACTCCTGCACAAACCAAATTTTTTACAGATAGTTTAGAAGATGGGGCTGGTGTAATTCCATGTAATAATGGATCTATAAAATTTAAATTTTCCATGATTATAATAATTTATTTAGTTAAACCTGTTTGTTATTGATATCGATAGATTTTTCACTATCGGTTTCATTCTCGATTTTTTCAATTTCTACTTTTTCTTTTTTTATGGCCTGCCTTAACAAGGCAAAAAGGCTCATGTAAACATTTGCCATAAAAACCAGCGAAAATCCTGCCAAAATATACCCGCGCCAATCATTTAGCAAAAGTTTATAATTACAAAGGATTAAAAAAGCAATCGTGACATAATGGCTAAAACAATATTCGCAGGTAAAAAGATAAAATGCCTTTCTGGCTAAAAGGGTCCGGTCATTTTTGGAATGCTTAACGCACCATTCTCTGGGTTCCTTAAATATTTCCTCATGCGTTACGGTCCAGCTAATGCACGCTATCGGAAGAGCGAGAACAAATAACCAGATAATTTGAATTGTGATATCCATAATACAAAAGCATTTCTAAATCAGTATTAATTTAGTAAAACCAATAATTTAAAATTACTGCAATTCAGTCTATTGGTCTTATATAGTTTTACTTTTTTATTATAAAATTTCATTACCGGATTCAATTTACAAAAAATAACCGTTAAGTTCAAATCCTTAACGGTTATCTAATAGTAATGTGCCATTATGTCTACAATTTTTCAGGATTTAGACTCGGAAAAGGATCGTGCGATACTTCGTCCAGATCCTCATCTATATCTTTTAAATTTTCCTCATCTTCTGAATCGTCGTAGTCGAGGTCTCCGTTTTTTTCCAGAGCATGATCCAGATCTTCCGGATCTTCATCATTTGTAATCTGATCTTCTCCATTCAGGATAGGTTCCTCACCAGGATTATTTTCGTTTCTGTTATAGTCATTTGTCTGGTGATTAACGTCGTCTATAAATTCTTCCTGATTGTGATATTTACTGTCCTGATTTGCATTTTCTTTATCGATAAGTGTATCTAAGTCCTGATTAAAATCACGATGATCCAGACCGTAATTTTGATTGTTTCCATTTTCCATTGTCGTATACTTTAGAATTAATTATTTTTTTGTCGCAGAAGGTTTCTTGTCATCCTTTGGATTATGTTTTACCTCTCTTTTTGGAGATGTCTCTTTTTTATCTATTTTTTTGTCCATTGATTTTGCACCAGAAGTTGAAGTGCTGCTGTTTTTTTGATCTGTAGTTTTCATGATATTTAATTTTTTAAAGGTTTGTTATTATACAAATCTACCTCCTTATGTTTCGTTACACCTTACAGAACAATAATTTGTAATTTCATAATTAACAGTAAGTTATCATGTAATGTTTATTCGGAATTATATAATTCCGAAATGTCCTGTGAAGAAATAAAATAACACCTGGTGATTTGGGCTTATCCTGATACAATTATGTCTTTTAGAAGATACTTAATAAAGCTATAGAATTTAATTTTGTCCTGCGACTTCAAATATTTAAAAAAATGACAGCATGAAAATTAATTTTATAAAAAGTACCTGTGACTCTTACGGTAGTGAACTTGATGAGCCTTTTAGATATTTTGGAAAAATTATTTCAGATAGATTTGAGCGGGACGGAATCGAATTTTCTTTTGAAGAAATTGAGATTCAGCTTGCCCTTTTTTCGAATGAGCTAAAAGAAAAAGATGTGTATGTTAATTGGTATAATAAACTGCCAAATTATCACAGGGGCAAAAATATGGTGAGAGTAATTTTACCCGTATTAGAAAGCGAAAAATGTATGGAAGATGTTTTTCAATTTGTCTACCGTACGTTTAAAATTCTGGGACTTAAAAAAAAGAAAGACGATCGCTATGATGGAGAGCAAATACAGCAAACATTACTTCTTTTAGAAACGGAATTACAAAATACAGATTTATGGGAGTTGAATAAACGGTATGAATCTATTTTAAGAGCAGAAGCGATAACAAAACAACTTGATAAAAGAACCGCAAGGGAAAACCGTACTGTAGATAAAAAGAAACTGATATTCAAATTAGAAATTGATCCTGAATTTGAAAATGTTGAAAGCCCCACTTTTGCCCCTTATGACAAGAAGTTTTGTGACAGGATATTAATCAAACTCCGTGAAAAAAATTTCCGTCTTCCTGATTATAACCATTTGTATATTAAAGTTTCCGACTCTTTTGAAAATGCCTTATACCAGAAAGTAAAAGCAGAAAAATGTTTAATGTACGGAATCGCTGTATGTGAAGAATACGATGCTTACATAACAAAAAATGAAACAGAGAAAAAAAGAATAACTTTTGATCTTATTAAGCAAGGCTTATATGATATCGCTAAAATTGATAAGCTAAATATCGAAAAACTAAGTCATGTTTTAGATGAAGTGGAAAAAGAAATGGAGTGTAACAGTCTTACTAAGATTTAAATTATTTTTGATTATGAATGGAAATAGTAACAAATATGAAACCAAATTTGGGCAACTCGTTTTAAGAAATGGGCCTGAAAATAATTTTTATTGGACTGGTTATAGTAATAGTCATAATGCTATTTTTGCAGACAAGATTCCTGTTTACATCTTTACAAAAGATAAAAATATATCCAACCAAACCATCGATTTTGTACAAACCATAGTTTCAGATATAAATGCATATTTAGCAACGGCCATTTTATTCATTAAACAAACTTTAAGTGAAGAAAAAGAAAAGTACAATATTAGAGAAGACAAATTTGATTTTTTAAGTTCAGATCCGGATTGTTTGCCCGTTGACCTGCCGGAACTTACTTTCTGGGAAGATTCAAATGAATGGATGATTCGGTTTGCAGAAGGAAAATTTAGAATTTGTGACCCATTAGGTATTGGGGTAACATTTAGTTTCAATAAACCCATAAGTGTGGATAATCTGGAAGATATTGAATTTATAGAGTAGATTGGTTTAGAATAAAAGCAAGTTTTAAAATGAAATTAAGATCAAAAATTGAACATATCATTTCCTTAAATTGAAACTAATTGCAATCTTATAGTTAATTCTGTATTTTCACGCTTCGTAAAACATATAAGCCGTAGCCATGATTGAAATAAATAAGAAAGAAGACATCCTTATTCCGTTTAATAAAATTGGGGATCCGGATTGGAAAATTAACACTCAAAAAATCATTGAATCTATTGCCGACAATTTTGGTGATGATTTGAAGCAACCCGTTTCGAACGAAGAGATTCAGGCTCTCGAAATAAAGTTAGGAACGACCTTACCTGAAAGCCTTACATTATTTTACCAGACTTTTGGAATTGCTGATATTGGTGAGCAGCTTCAGGATTTTAATGAAGTAGACTATATTAAAGATATTTGGGCAGGTGCGCCGCAATATGGCCCTGATTTTACAGATCAGGACAAAGAGATTTTACCATATTTAATTTCTTTCAGCGATTATTTAGGTAACGGAAATATGTTTTGTTTTCACAGTGAAACAAAAGAAATTTATTACTATGACCATGACGGGACACCTTATTTAACCAAAATGTTTGATACCGTAGACGATTACCTAAAAGGCTGCCTGATTTTTGCCCAAAATGATTTTTCAGATAGCAGGGAAATCGACGAATGGACAGAAGAAATAGTTATTGATTTATTCGGTGAAAAAACAGTTAAAAAATGGCAGTATTAATATTTAAAAATATCCTGCTACCACTTAAAATAGTTTTAAATGAATTGTATTCAAAAGATTAAACGCCTTTATGACCTTTCAGAAAATGAAAATTTCGGATTTTCAGAAATTGAAATTCTTGAACTTGAAAAGAAATTAGGAATAGACCTTCCTGCAAAACTTAAAGAATATTATCAGGAATTAGGCAAAGAAGAAAACCTTAATTATTCCTATAACAGACTTTTAAAACCTGATGGCGAAATTGGTTTTTCAGATGATGGATATTTGGTTATTTACGAAGAAAATCAGGTTGTAGCGTTTTGGGGAGTTAAAAAAGAAGATTTAAAGTTAGATAATCCACCGGTTTATGGTAATTATGATACTATTGAAAAATCAGACTGGGAGATGGAAAACCAAACCATCGGTGACTTCTTTTTATTGATGGCTGTTTACAACGGAACTTTGGGAGGTTTACAGTATAATGGGAATTTTTTTGGTGATGTTGACCCTGAAACCGTAAAGTTGATTGAAGAAAGCTGGTCATTGGTGCCGGAAATAAGCAGAGACAATCAAAAAGTGTTTACAGACAATTATTATGAAGTGATCAGTCTTTCTTTTGATCAGGAAAATAAGTGTACCGGAGCTTTTATTGGAACCAGTGATCAGGAACGTTTTGATACTATTCTAGAGAATATAGATCTTGATTGGTCTTACCTTTCCTATGATGATGACGAGGAATATGATAAGGAGTAACTGGAATAAGTTTTCATCCAAATATTTTGAAATATTCTTTGCTATATTTCAGATGAAGAATTGAATTTAGATGCCATTAATAGATATTGTGATACTATTGAGCAAGAAAGAACAATTGCTATTGATATAAACGAAGATAGTGAATGGGGAGCGGCGTATGGCGTTGATTGTAGAAATATTCAACACAATTGCATGTTGTCTGCTAGATAATTACAGTGAGTTACGTTATTTTTGTAAGAAATAAACAGATTCAAGTAATAAATCTCAAACTATAACATACCATAAAAAATATGAAAAAGCTATTTTTAATTTTGCTGTTATTATTGCAGATTCCTGCAATTTTTGGAAGCAGTCAGACTCAGGACCCTTCATCCAAAAAAATTATCGGCACCTGGTATGCTGATGCAAACCGAAATACAAGATGGGTATTTACTGCCGATGGAAAAGTTTACAATTATGATAAGGACGTTTTCAAGGTAATGTATCGTTATACGATTTCACATAGCTGCCAAAACAATTCAGATGATACTATTGAATATTTAACCTTAATGGACAGGGACGGAGATGAATTTTGTTTTAAAATAAATAGTATAAATGAGAACAAAAATGGCATTTTATCTATGACCAACATGAGTAATATGGAGGCACTTCTGTTTGTTAATAATTTAAATATAATAACAGGAAAGTAATAGTTTTTAGAAAAAAATAAATCTTGACGTTATACTAAAATTTTTTGGCTATCCTGAATATTATCACAATGGCAGTTTATAAATTCGACGAAGTATTGATCCTTTACTTTATTTGTAAAAAATAATATATAATATAAAAATGTATATTTTAATGAAACAGGATGTTCCCGATAAACTTGTTCCTGTAATAGCGGCACACGCTTCCTTAGCGTGTTTTAGAAAATTTGAACATAACGATAATATGCAAACATGGATCAACGGAATATTTAAAAAAGTGGTATGCGTTGTTTCTGAAAAAGAATTTGCAAATGCAGAAAAAGAAGAAGACCATATCATCTTAACCGAATCTGCGTTAGAAAACCGGGAAGTTTGCATGGCATTTGTGCCGAGGGAAGAATACCCAAAAATGTTTAAATATTTTAAAATGTGGACGCCGCAGGATAATTTGTAACGAATAGAAGAAAATCAGAAATCTATTTTGAAACCAATAATCACAAAGCATCTGGGAACAATTCCAAAATTCCAAATACATTCTGAATATAGCGCAGCTTGTAATTTAAATGGTCTAATAATGGAATCTCCATTTCAGGAAACAGCTGAAATTAGTATAACAAACCGTCAAAACCATAGTGTAAGAAACATAACAGCATATCCACGTTATAAACAAGATATAATTGAATTGAATAAGTCCTTGACTTCTTTTAAAAGCAGATTGCTTTAAATTCCCCGGGGAATGTTCTATTTTGTAGCAACGGATTTTAATGCGTTGTAAAAGTAGGGCCAAAGCTTATAAAGTTGCTCAGGAATGAACCTGTAAATTTGAGCTCTGAACCTTTACTTCTCAAAAGCAACTATTTCAAACCATTAAACTTTTATTAACAAAAAGTAAGTTTTCATTAGTTTATATTTGTAAGGCACAATTAATCGTAATGCGCTGTATCTTATGAAAATAAAATCTTTGTTATATATTTTTCTATTTGTTCTTCTTTCAGCATCGGCTTACAGTCAGAATGTAAAATTGATTACTATTGATCAGCTTAATGAAAGAATTAAAACAGGAAAAGATACTACTTATGTCGTCAACTTTTGGGCAACCTGGTGCGCACCTTGTATTAAAGAATTGCCTCATTTTGAAAAACTTCAGGCAGAATATAAATCAGAAAAACTGGCTGTTTTATTGGTGAGTGTTGATTTTAAGTCAAAGTTAAACTCAAATGTAATTCCGTTTGTAAAAAGAAAAAATTTAAAGAATGAAGTTTTTCTCCTGAACGAAAGCAGCCCGCAGGAATACATCGACAGAATTGATCCTTCGTGGTCAGGCAGTATTCCGGCAACGCTTTTCATTAAAGGCAATACACGAAAATTTGTCGAAAGCGAATTTACCTATGAACAATTATTAACTGAATATAAAAAACTGTAAACCCATAAACCATGAAAAAAATAATCCTTTTATTTGCACTGGCCCTTTCAGCCTTTCTTTCGCAGGCACAAACAGCAACACTTAAAGCCGGAGATACTGCACCGGAGTTTAAATTGAAAAATGTAGACAATAAAGAAGTTTCTTTTGCCAGTTACCCAAAAGCCAAAGGTTTTATTGTTGTTTTTACTTGTAATACCTGTCCTTATGCAGTGGCCTACGAGCAAAGAATTATAGATTTAGATAAAAAGTTCAGATCACAGGGTTATCCTGTAATTGCCATTAACCCAAACGATCCGGAAGCTTCAAAAGCAGATGCTTTTAACAAAATGCAGGACTTGGCAAAAGAAAAAAAATATCCTTTTCCCTATTTATTTGATGCCGGACAAAAAGTTACAGATGAATATGGAGCAAAACATACCCCACATCTTTTTATTGTTTCTAAAACCGCTAAAGGAAATATTGTAGAATATGTAGGGGCCATAGATAATGATCCTGAAGGAACCAAAACAGAGAAAATAAAATATGCCGAAGATGCTATTGCGGCTTTAAAAAGCAATCAAAAACCGGCAATAACAGCAACGAAAGAAATTGGCTGTACAGTAAAGAGAAAAGAAAAGAAAATTGGATATAACAAAAGCGCCTTTTAAGGCGTTTTTTTATACTGGTATCTCACTTAATTTTTGCTGGTCCTGAAGTTCTAATTCAGCAATGATTTGTCTTTTCATTGTGGTATGGATATAATCTTTAGCTTCAGCGTATGAAATAGTGTATTTACGGGGTATATCCTGAAAACGAACAGGAAAAACAGCTAATAGTTTATCGTAATAGAGATTAAGTTCTTTTTCATCCGGCATTTCAAATTTTAGTTTAATCTGAAATCGTCTAAGCAAAGCGGTATCGATACTGTTGTAATAATTGGTAGCACAAACAAGTAAACTTTCTGTGGGCAAATAGTCAATCAATTGAATAATAGTGTTTACGAGACGTTTCATTTCGGCAACGTCCTTGTCATCATTGTCACGACTTTTGCCAATCTGGTCAAATTCATCGAGGAATAAAACTGCCTTTTCGCGAATCGCCTTGTCGAAAATGGCCTTTACATTTTTAGAAGTTTCCCCAATTTTAGCGTTGATCAAAGTGCTGAGATTGATGATAACAATGTTTTTATTCAAAGCCGTTGCAATCGCTTTTGCAGTGGTCGTTTTACCACAACCGGAATGACCGTGCAGCAATATTTTGTGGTCAGTTTTCAGGTTGTACTTTTTTAACTCCTCAATGTATTTATGTTCTTTAATAGTTTGAAGTAGTGCCGTTTTATTTTCCTGGCTGAAAAGCAAATCATCCAGTGCTATTTTTTCAGTATCGTTTACAACAAGTTCGTACAGATTCATTTGAGTTTCTATTTAGTGCAAAATTATACTTTATTCTGTAATATTTTCGTTCCAGATTTCTTTTCCTGAAAAACGGTTTCCAAAAACAGAAGTTCCAACTCTTACCATATTAGAGCCTTCGGCAATAGCCAGTTCTAAATCCTGGGACATTCCCATTGAAAGTTTTAAACTATGGATTCCTTCAATTTTAGCCTCGTAGATTTCTGTTCTGATTTTTTGAAGCAGGTGCAATGACGGACGCATTTTTTCTATTTCAACATCCAGTAATCCAATGGTCATCAAGCCTTTTATTTTTAAAGTTTTGTAACTCTTTATTTTTTTTATAAATGGAATTACTTCTGTTGGCGTTAAACCAAATTTACTCGCTTCAAACGAGGTATTTACCTGAATGAAAACCTCGAGAGTTCGCCCGTCTTTTTGTAATTGTTTGTGTAATTCCTCTGCCAGGGTTAACCGGTCGAGCGATTGAATGCAGGTTACATATCTTAGGACATCTTTTACTTTATTCGTTTGCAGATGGCCAATAAAATGACGTTCAGGATGTAAATCTTTCAATTCGGAATTTTTATCACGCAGCTCCTGCATTTTATTTTCACCAATAAGTGTTTCTCCGGCTTCAATAGCAATTCGGATGTTTTGGGCGGGAACAGTTTTAGTAGCCAGTAATAGCTGTACATCTGAAACAGCTCTGCGGGAAGATTTGCAGGCATCTTCAATACGCTGGTGAACCTGTTTCAAATTAAAAATAATTTCCTCTTTCATGAGGGCAAAAATAATAGTCAGGTAAAATATGAAAAAGATCCAGTTTTAATGTTTATCAATAGTCCAGATTGCATTTGAACCGGACCAGAATAATGCTGTAAATAGCAAAACTGGATCATCTTAGTGATTAAGAACGAAAGTAATTTTGTAGTGGCAAAAAAGCACAAATAAATTTGCGGAAGGTTTTTAACTTAAACAATATAAATAATATGAAAGTAGCAGTATGGGATACCTATGTAACCCGAAAAGATGGAAAAGTGATGCATTTTGATATTCTGGTTGATGCCCTTACCACTGATACAAACCAGATTTTTGAATATGGTAAAACATATCTTAAAACAGTTTTGCAGGAAGGTCAGCCTTTGACCTCAAAAGAATGCAGGTTTTGTCATATTGATAAAGCTCCTAAAGGAATAGAAAATAAAATTCTTAAAGATGGATTTTCGATTATCGAAATGGAAAACTGTAAATAATTAGCGCATATTAAAAACAAAAAAGACTGGAAACTTAATTTCCAGTCTTTTTTGTTTTTAGAATATAACAGGCAAATTAAAGGCTTTTTAATTTTTTCATAAACAAAGGAAATACCTCATTTAATTCTTCAAATAAAGGGTTTTTACGGTGCTTTAATTTTATTTCGCTGAACAATTTCAGTCCAAGTGCAAATTGTGTTGCCTCAGATTCATTTTCAAATATGTTTTTAGCTTTAATTCTTTCGATGATACTAAATATTTCGTCGTGATTATCAAATTCTATTCCCAGTTCTCTGGCAGGTTCTGTTTCTCCATTTGCATATTGTTTTAAGCTTAATGTCAAATGATATTTGTTTGCTCTTTTTTCCATGTGATCTTATATTATAATTATTTCAACCATTTTTCAACGATGGTCTTGAAGGTTTCTTTATATTGTTCCCCTACTGTAATTTCAGTTTTTTCTATAAAAATAGAGTTTTTGCTGATCGTGTTAATCTTATCAAGAGCAACAATAAACGAGCGGTGAATACGCATGAATTTTCCAGATGGAAGTTTTTCTTCTAAAGCCTTTAAAGAAATTAGGGAGAGTACTGTTTTTTGAGAATCGTCAAGATGAACTTTTACATAATCTTTTAAACTCTCAATGTATGAAATATCTTTAAGTGAAATTCGAACCCACTGATATTCTACTTTCAGGAAAATAAATTCGTCATCTGCCGTAATGGGGTGGTAATTAGTTGATGCGTCTTCTGTTATTTGTAAAACTTTATTTGCGGCACGTAAAAACTCTTCATAACTAAAAGGTTTTAAGAGATAGTCTACTGCATTTACTCTGTAACCTTCTATTGCATAATGATTGTAAGCGGTCGTGAAAACAATTTTTGGCGTTGGTCCTGTTTGTTCCTGTAAAAGCCTGGCAAGTTCCATTCCGGTTAAATTGGGCATGTTGATATCCAGAAAAACAAGATCCGGCTGTTTTTCTTTAATTATCGTCATGGCTTCAACGGCATTGTCGCAACTTGCAGTCAATTCTAAAAAAGGAGTTTGCGCAATAAAAGTCTGTACCAATTTTAAGGCAAGAGGTTCATCATCTACTGCTATACATTTTAATGTTGTCATTATTCTAAAATTATTTGCAGTTTTACATTATACATTCCGTTTGTGGCAATGCCGGCTATAAGGCTGTGTTTATGCGGATATATTAAATGCAATCTGCGTTTTGTGTTCTTTAATCCAATACCGCCTTCATTTGTAGTTGAAGATTTTTCGAAATAGGTATTTTCCACTTCAAATTCAAGAGTACTTTCTTTTTGTCTTAGTTTAATATGGATTTCACTTTTATCAGTGGCATGGACTCCATGTTTAAAAGCATTTTCTACTAAAGGTAGTAATAACATTGGCACAATTGGATAATCGTGTACTTTTTCGGGAATATCGGTTGTAATGGTAAGCTTGCTATTGGCACGAAGCTTCATCAGGGCAATGAAATCCTTCATAAATTCGGCCTCTTTTAATAATGTCGTTGTTTCTTCGGTACTATAAAGCAAGTATCGCATCATGCGGCTTAAAGTATGAAGCGCATTTCTCGAATCTTCAATATCCGTATACGTAAGCGAGTAAATACTATTTAAAGAGTTAAAGAAAAAATGCGGATTAATCTGTGCTTTTAACATTGCCAATTCGGCCATTGTTTTGTCTTGTTCCAGTTTTTGTTTGTGTTGCGCTGCTTTTTGCCAGTAGTGCAACATGGCCCAGCTGGTACTGATTCCCAATACTAATAATGTGAGCATCAGGACATAATTGTCAAAATAAGGGTTCCTAAATTTTTTAAATCCTAAAACTTCACTTACCTTAGTGTGAAGATCTGTTTCAGAAGTATAAAAATAAGCAATAAGCTGCATTACAAAAATGGTTGCAAAAGCCCATAATAAAAATGGGGAAGTATTGTCTTTAATAATGGTTTTTGGAACAACAATTTTGGCATTTGAATAAAAAATGATAATCAATAAAACCAATATTATGATCTGCCAAAGCCAAAAAACTGACGGTAAAACGACATTCCAGGTGATAGGGATATAAAACAGCATGATAAATCCCAATAATAACCAGCCTAGAATGTGTATTCCGGTAAATAAATAAGGTCTGAAAATATTTGTTGACATTATAATGTAGTTTTTTTATGGACAATATTACATTTTATTTACATGCGATTTGGAATCAATCGCTAAACAGAGTTTTATAGTCTGTATAAACCATTTTAGAGCCGACGAGCTTATAAATTAAACGAGCGTTTAATTTTTTTTGAAAACCATCGGTTATAAGGTAATCTCTATCGATTATCTTTTGCTCTTCGTCTATTTGGAAATTTTGGTATGTTATATTTTAGTTCTTTTGTTTCGATATAAATTGATAATTACACATTTTTCACAATGAATAAGCAATCCTTTTTAAGCATTCTCGCAGCAGCTATTATCATCGCATCGTGTGGTAATAAAAATGACAAATCGGCCCAGGCCGGAGGTGCACCACAAGTTAAAGAGTATAAAACGCTGACTTTACAGCCTAAATCAACCACATTAAATACAGACTTTCCTGCAAGTATTCAGGGACAGCAAAATATAGAAATCCGACCGAGAGTTGAGGGCTATATCGAGAAGATTTTTGTTGATGAAGGTGCTGTTGTAAAAACAGGACAGCCTTTGTTTAAAATCAATGCGCCGGAATACGAGCAACAAGTTCGTACTGCAACTGCCAGTATAAAAAGTGCTCAGGCAAGTGTAAGTTCTGCAAAACTGGCTGTAAATAAAGTAAGACCTCTTGTAGAAAAAGGAATTATCAGTAAATATGATTTAGAATCAGCGCAATATACTTATGAGTCGGCTTTGGCAGAATTAGCGCAGGCAAATGCCGCTTTAGTAAATGCTAAAACCAATTTGGGATATACTACCGTAATTAGTCCGGTTAATGGTGTTGTAGGTTCGATTCCGTTTCGTTTAGGAAGTTTAGTAAGTTCAGCTAATGCAGAACCTTTAACGACAGTTTCCAGTATTGGAAATGTGTACGCATACTTTGCATTAAATGAAAAAATGTTACTAAACTTTACTGAAAATGCCGGTTCGGGATCTTCGTTAACTCAGGCGATAAAAAAAATACCACCCGTTTCATTAGTTCTTGCTGATGGTTCTGCTTATCCTGAAAAAGGATATGTAGAAACGGTAAACGGACTTATCAATACAGAAACCGGTTCGGTAAATATCAGAGCGCGTTTTCCTAATCCAAAAGGCGTGATCAGAAGCGGAAGCAGTACAACAGTGCGAATTCCAAAAGAAGTTAAAGATGTCATATTAATTCCACAGAGTGCCACATTTGAACTTCAGGATAAAATTTTTGCAGTGACAGTTGGAAAAGACGGAAAAACAAAAAATGTCAATATCACTATACTTGAAAATACAGCTGGTAATTATTATGTGGTTACAAGCGGCTTAAAAGCAGGGGACCAAATTGTATTAGAAGGGGTAGCTTCTTTAAAAGACGGAAGCGAAATTAAACCTCAAAATCAGAATGCAGAAACTGTTTATGCTGACTTAAAATAAGAAAAAATGTTTAAAAAATTCATACAACGACCTGTACTTTCGACAGTAATATCGGTTATTATTGTCATTTTAGGTATTCTGGGCCTTATCGAGTTGCCTATTTCTCAATATCCGGATATTGCCCCTCCAACAGTAAACGTTTCAGCAAGTTATACCGGTGCCAATGCCGATGTGGTACTAAAAAGTATCGTAATTCCGCTTGAAGAGCAAATTAATGGTGTAGAAAACATGACTTACATGACTTCTACAGCAACTAATGATGGAAATGCGTCTATAAAAATCTTCTTTAAAGTAGGAACAAATCCTGATTTAGCAGCGGTAAACGTTCAGAACAGGGTTTCAAGAGCCACCAGTTTATTACCGGTAGAGGTAACTCAGGCAGGGGTAACAGTAACAAAAAGTCAGAGTAGTAACTTGTTGATCTTCTCTCTATATAGTGATGATAAAGCTTATGATCAGACTTTCCTTCAAAACTACGCCAAGATTAACCTTGTTCCTCAGATTCAGCGTGTAGTTGGGGTAGGGGATGTAACCGTTTTTGGTGCAAAAGATTACTCGATGAGGATCTGGCTGAAACCGGACATTATGCAACAATACAAACTGATTCCAAGTGATATTTCAGCTGTTTTGGCAGAGCAAAATATTGAAGCTGCACCAGGTAAATTTGGTGAAAACGGAAATCAGGCTTTTCAGTACGTAATTAAATATAAAGGACGTTTAACCAGTGCACAGGAATTTGAAGATATCGTTATAAAATCTGTGGGTAACGGACAGATGTTGCGATTGAAAGACGTGGCTAAAGTAGAACTGGGATCACTGAGCTATGCCTCAACCATTAAAACAAACGGTGTAGAATCGGCAGCGATGGCAATTAGCCAGACTCCGGGATCGAATGCCCGTGATGTAATCAACAATTCTAAAAAATTGATTGAAGAAGCAGCCAAAAGCTTCCCAAAAGGAGTAAAATATACAATCCTTGTTGACGTTAACGAAAACCTTGATGCTTCTATCGAAAAGGTAATCCATACTTTGATTGAAGCCTTTATATTGGTTTTTATTGTGGTATTTATTTTCCTTCAGGATTTCAGGTCTACGTTAATTCCGGCGATTGCAGTTCCGGTAGCGATTGTAGGTACCTTCTTCTTCCTGAATTTATTCGGCTTTACCATTAACTTATTAACGCTTTTTGCGATGGTCCTTGCGATTGGTATTGTGGTCGATGATGCCATTGTCGTCGTCGAGGCAGTCCATGCCAAACTGGACCATGGTTATAAATCGTCTAAAAAAGCAACGATTGATGCGATGGATGAAATTTCCGGAGCAATTATTTCGATCACACTTGTAATGGCTGCGGTATTTATTCCGGTAACTTTTATCACCGGATCGACAGGGGTTTTCTACAAACAATTTGGTATCACGTTAGCCGTTGCGATTATTCTTTCGGCAATTAACGCTCTTACTTTAAGTCCGGCCTTGTGTGCCTTACTTTTAAAACCTCATGCAGACGATCACAAACATAAAAGTTTTATTCAGAGATTTTATACGTCATTTAATGTTGCATTCGATAATGTAACCAATAAATACAAACGTTCGGTTACCTTTCTTTCTGTCAAAAAATGGATTGTACTTCTGGCTATTGTTATTGCCGGAGCTGCTTTATTTTATATGATGAAAACCACGCCTTCAGCTTTCGTTCCAGCGGAAGATCAGGGTACTGTTTTTGCTAACATTAGTTTGCCGCCATCGGCTTCTATGGAACGTTCTGAAGTAATTGCCAAAAAAGTAGACAGTATTGCCAATACCATTCCCGGAGTTAAAAACACACTTCGTATTGTAGGGCAGAACTTTACAGCCGGAGCGGGTAGTGCTTACAGTATGGTTATTGTAAAACTGGAAACATGGGATAAACGTGATTTAAGTGTTAATGATGTAATTGGCCAGCTATTTGCCAAAACAAGCGGTATTCGTGAAGCGAACATTTTCTTTATTTCTCCGCCGACTATTCAGGGATTTGGACAAAGTGGTGGATTCGAATTCCAATTGCAGGATAAAGGAGGTCACACGACAGCAGAATTCTTTAAAGTCAATACTGAATTTTTAGATAAGTTGTCAAAACGTCCGGAAATACAATATGCGACAACCCCATTTAACCCTGGATTCCCTCAGTACATGATGGATATTAATCTGGCAAAAGCCAAAGATGCAGGTGTTTCAATCAATACGATTTTGTCTACCATGCAAGGATATTATGGCGGATTGTATGCTTCGAATTTTAATAAATTCGGAAAACAATACCGTGTTATGATTCAGGCTTCTCCGGAATTCCGTACCAATACCGAAGGACTAAACAAGATTTTTGTGAGAAACAGTGCGGGAACAATGGCGCCAATTACAGAGTTTGTAAAAATGACCAGAGTTTTTGGACCGGAATCCATTTCAAGATTTAACCTTTTCTCTTCTATTGCGATTACCGGAGCACCAAATCCCGGATTTAGTTCGGGAGATGCAATTAAAGCTATTCAGGAAGTTGCTGCCCAGGAATTACCGGCAGGTTACGGATATGAATTCTCCGGATTAACGCGTGAGGAACTGGCATCGGGAAGTGAAACTATTTTTATCTTTATTTTATGTCTGGTGTTTGTTTACTTCTTATTAAGTGCACAATACGAGAGTTATATTTTGCCATTTGCAGTATTGCTGTCTATTCCTTTTGGATTGGCCGGAGCCTATTTGTTCTCGATCATTTTCAAGTTAAACAGTAATATTTATTTACAGATTTCCTTAATCATGCTGATTGGGTTGCTGGCAAAAAATGGTATTTTGATTGTCGAATTTGCCCTTGAAAGAAGACGTAAGGGAATGCCAATTGTACAAGCAGCTGTAGAAGGAGCTGTAGCTCGTTTACGACCAATTTTAATGACTTCTTTTGCCTTTATTTTAGGACTTGTTCCTTTAATGTTTGCGTCGGGAGCAGGAGCTGTAGGAAACAAATCGATAGGAACGGGAGCTGTTGGAGGTATGTTAATCGGAACCATTTTGGGAGTATTTGTTATTCCTATATTATTTATCATTTTCCAGTCTTTACAGGAAAGAATTAGTGGTCCTGCCAAAGAAAACTATGACGACGAAGGAGATGATGATGAGGAAATACAACTAATCGAAGCTCATAAAGAGTAATAATTTAATTAAGAAAAAATGACTCATAGTTCAAATAAATATATTCTTATCGTAATTGCAGCCGCACTTTTAAGTGCGTGCTCAATTACCAAGAAATACGAACGTCCGGCGACAATTTCGACGGATAAGTTATATAGGGATCAGGCTTCTGCCGATTCGACTACGATTGCCAATATGCCCTGGCAAACTGTTTTTAAAGATCAAAAACTGAATGCTTTAATTCAAAAAGGATTAGATCAGAACCTGAACTTAAAAAATGCGATCGAAAATATCGTGCAGGCCCGTGCTACTTTACGTCAGACCAAACTGGCTTATTATCCAACTTTGGATCTGGATGCTAATGCAACGCGTAATAAGCAATCTAAAGCAGCATTAAATTTTCCGGCAGGAATTAATATCAATACGTTAACAACGACCTATAAATTAGGTTTAAGTACCTCTTGGGAAGCTGATATTTGGGGAAAACTAAGCAGTTCAAAAAGAGCGGCCCTGGCTACGTACCTTTCTACAGATGCTGCGAAACAGGCAGTTCAAACCCAGTTGATATCAGACATAGCGAACAATTATTTTTTATTGTTAGCCTATGACAAACAATTAGAAATTACGAAATCAACCTTAGAAAGCCGTATTAAAAATGTTGAAGTGATCAAAGCTTTAAAAGAAGGCGCAATAGTTACCGGTGCATCTGTCGTACAAAGTGAAGCGAACCAGCATGCAGCCGAAGTTTTGATCCCGGATTTGAAAAGAAGTATTCGTGAGACTGAAAATGCGCTTAATATTTTGTTAGGACAAGCTTCAGGACCAATTGAGAGAGGTGTTTTAGGAGATCAGGTAATTCCTGAAAAAATTGCTATTGGTTTACCGGCTCAGTTGTTAGAAAATCGTCCGGATGTTCGTGAAGCTGAATTTAATTTCAGAACGGCTTTTGAAACGACAAATATGGCCAGGACCTATTTTTATCCAAGTCTTACCCTTACAGCAAGCGGTGGATTTTCGACTTTGGAATTAAAAAATTTCTTTGATCAGTCTATTTTTTATTCTATAATTGGAGGATTAACGCAGCCTATTTTTAATCAGGGACTTAATAAAGCAAGATTAACAAATGCGCAATCCAGACAAGTGCAGGCTTTTAATAATTTCCAACAAAGCCTTTTAGTTGCAGGTCAGGAAGTTTCGAATGCTATGTATGCTTATGAAATGGCAGTTGAAAAAGAAGATTCGAGAGAAAAACAAATCGAAGCTTTAGAAAAAGCAGTTGATTTTACGCAACAACTTTTAGAATATAGTTCTGAAACCAATTATACCGATGTATTGACATCAGAACAAAACCTTTTGGCAGCTCAATTGAGCGGTGTTAACGATAATCTACAGAAGTTGCAGGCTGTAGTTGATTTGTACCGTGCTTTAGGTGGTGGATGGAAATAGATTCCTGATCAGAATTGATTTTAAAATTACCACCACTATTAAATTAAATTGTTGAAACAAAAAATGCCTCAATATTTCTGAGGCATTTTTTATTGGGTAACTTCTGTCGGTTGAGAGCTCCTATACGTCGATTGGTTTTGCCTTTCTGTATAATCAATAGAAGAAAGGCAAATTAATGGCACTACTTTAGCTTTGTTCAAATCAAATTAATATTTAATACCACAAAAGATGAAAAAGTTAGGATTCGCATTAATACTCTTGATGAGTATTTTTGCACACGCGCAGGTTTCGATTAACGTAAATATTGGTACACCTCCAAATTGGGGACCACAAGGTTATGACGACAGCAGATATTACTATCTGCCAGATATCGATACCTATTATGATGTTGCCCAAAAGCAGTTTATCTATGATAATAATGGCAGATGGGTTCGTGAAAGCAGATTACCGGCGCAATACAGACAATATGATCTTTATGGCGGTTATAAGGTAGTTTTAAATGATTACAGAGGAGATGCTCCTTATGCGTACCATACCAAGCACAGAGCGAATTATCCTAAAGGATATCATGGCAGCCCTCAAAAAAACAGAGGAAATAAACCGGATAAGAATTACAAACAAAATAATAAACAAAAACCTCAACACGGAAACGACAGAAAGGATAATTCAAATAAATCCAGAGGAAATTCAAACAAAAAAGATCAGAATCATCATGATGATCGCCACTAATTAAAAAAACATGACTAAATGAAAAACGCCTCAGATTGAGGCGTTTTTTTGTTTTAACATTAAAAACAGGGAAAGCAATGTTATCAGGATGTGATCTAAATGTATTGCAAAAATGATAATTTAAACAATTATTAATCAGTTAATTAGTAATTTTTTGTACGAATTTTTATATTTTTATTTCATTGTGTTTTAATTTTGGTTTGTATATTTATGATGATCAAAATTTGATTAGTTAAACTCATTATCTTGTTACTATATATAAAATAATTCACTTCTTAAAAATTTATATATCATGAACTCAGAAGAAAAATACCAACTGATTAAACAAATAGATGATTGTTTTCTCGCCCTTAACGGAACGCATCTTCCTTGTCCTGAAATGGTTCCGGATCGCTATAAATGGCTACATGAAAAAGCAAATTACAGTATACTTGCAGTAGATAATAGTACGGATTCTTTTTTTATTTATGCCAATCAATATGCATTGTCTTGTTTCAAATATACGTGGGATGAAATACTTTTAATTCCTTCAAGATTCAGCGCTTCAGAGGCTAATAGAGAGGCACGCGCACTATTATTCGAAAAGGTTAGTAAAAACAAGATTGTTTATAATTATTCAGGTCCTCGCGTTGATAAATACGGAAATAGTTTTACCATTAACGAAGCAATCGTTTGGGAATTACAAGACAAAAATAATAACGTTTGGGGCCAGGGAGCAATTTTTTGGACAACAGAGGAAATACAAAAAAGACAATCTCACAATAATCTCTTTGAAAACAGTAAGATTTGGTTCGCCAACTTTCCTTTGTAACTTCTTTTGGTGGTTCGTCTAGTTTTGGCAGAGATTGATCCAGTACGATTGAATTTTTGAATTTTGGGAATATAATACAGAATTTGTTCCGTTGGGATATTATCCGGTAACCAATCCGTATGCTTTATCTTGTTTTAAATACAATTGGGATATGCTTTCTCTTTCTTCAATATTAGTTTTAGCAGAACATAGTATTAAATAAGGGATTTAAATTAGTGACAAAATAACGAACACATAGAAACGTAGATTTAAAGTTGGAATTAAGGATTTTCATAAAATCATAGTTTTTTCGCATAGAACGATGATATTTATTTAAGTGAAATACCTTTTTTACAATTTATAATCTATGTTTTTTAATACATAAAATATTGAAAATGAAAGATGTTATAAAAACAAAAAAGGCTGTCTGTTACGACAACCTTTAATGACTAATAAAAAATAAAAAAGTATTCTAAAGCTATTACTTACCTGGTTGACTTTCCGGACTCATAATTACTTCAACACTACTGGAACTATCCAAAATATGCCTGCTCAATTGCTGAATAGTTTTCTGATTAATTTTAGAAATTAAATTTTTATATTCGTCATCCTGTAAAAACGGAATCTGATTTAAGCTGTTATTGTAAAGTGTTGTATTCCAAAACGAATTGGTTTTAAGTGACTCTTCCCTGTTTTTTAGAAGTGCTTTTTTAATGTCTTCTAAATCATTAACATTGACCGGATTTGATTTTAAATCATGGATTTCTTTCCAGACAATCTGCATTAATTTTTCCTGTTTATCCGGATTACAATCGAAAGTAAGCGCAAGACTGTAAGTGGGTTTCGGGATTAGTTCCAGGTTTCCGCCCACATTTACGCCGTAACTTCCGCCTTCTTCTTCGCGAATGGTCTGCAGGAATCGTTTGGATAATATTTCTCCAATAACATACATCGACAAGGCATTTTCTTTACTGTATTCTATTGTTCCGGTTAGGTTTAAGTAAACGGTTGTTTTCGCCACTTCCATCGGACGTTTGAAATGAACTTCGGTTTTTCCTTTTTTAGGCTCCATATTATGGTCGACATAATTTTCTTTTAAAGAAGGATTAGATTTAATATTTCCGATGTATTTCTGAATCAGTTCTAAAACTGAATCCGGAATATTTCCAACAAAAATAAAAGTGAAATCACCAGCGTTTTTAATGCGGTCGCGGTAAATACTTTCTGCTTTCTTTAAATCAATAGTTTCAAGGAATTTTTTGTTGAATATAAAGGTACGCGGGTTGTAATTAGAATTGGCCAGCTCAATGGTATCCTTAAAGGTGTTTCCGTTGTCTTGTTTGATATTTTCCAGATTGTTTTTGTACTGCTCTTTTAGGATATTAAAGATATTGGGATCAAAACGCGGCGCTTCAAAAGAAAGATAAACCAATTGCAGCATGGTTTCGAAATTGGCTTTGTTGGAGCTTCCCTGGAAACCCTGCGTATTTTCGCCAATAAAAGGAGAGGCCTGCGCTACTTTTCCGGTTAGTTTTTCTTTTAAACCCATATTATCAAAATCGCCTAAACCTGAAGATCTTGCAAGTGTTGTTGCAATTTCGGCGGAAGCCAGATCTTCTGTTTTTATCAAAGATTTACCGCCTTTAGAAAATGCAGAAAAAATAATCTGATCTTGCGAATTGGTTGTTGGAAGCACAATTATTTTAGCCTCATTTTCTAAAATATAACCTTTTGCATCCTTAATTCCAGCCACTTCAAATGTTTTTTTGATCGCAGCAGGTTTTAATTCTTTTGCTATTAAAGGCGCATTGTTTTCTTTTTTGGTGTAAGGTTCCAAAGTCATATTTTCAACCTTCTTCATCACAGCAACAACAGCTTCCTTATTTGGGAAATCATTTTTATCCTGATCAGAACCTGTTACTAAAACCACCTGATTGGCAGGCTTTTGGATGGTTTTCGCGTAAGCGTTTAACTCTTCTAAAGTGATGCTTTTAATAATGCCAACAATCAGGTTATAATCATCTTGTGGCGAAAGAAAAGGTTTTGCTTTCAGGAAATAATCCGTCAGTTTATCTGCCCAGCTGTCGTTGTCGACTTTATCTTTATTACTGATAAAATCATCGTAGGAACTGATAAAGATCTTTTTTGTCCGGTCTAATTCGGCTTGTGCGGCACCAAAACGTTTTAAGCGTTCTGCTTCAGTATACGCTTCTTCAAAAGCCTGAATTGTTTTTCCTTTTTTGGCTAAAGCCGAAATATTAAAGGAGGTATTTAACCTTGAAACAGGTTCAAAGTAAGTCTTTAAATTTAATGCCGAACCTTGGTTTTTCAGGATTAATTCCCTGAAACGATTGTTTAAGATATTGGTATAAAAAGAGTTCATAACGTTTTTACGCGTCACGATACTGTCTTTTAATAAAGGCTCATCGAGAACGTACTGAAGTGTAATGGAAGTTGAAGAAGCTTCTTTGTCAGACGCTGTTCCAAAATACAATTCGTCATGTTTTGGAATCTCTGCATAGGTTCTGGCAGCTACTTTTTTTGCCAGAGGAATACCTGAAAATATGGTTTTGACTTTTTGCTCCATTGTTTTCACATCAATATCGCCCACAATAATGACAGCCTGTAAATCTGGCCTGTACCATTTTTTATAGTAATTTCTCAATTCAGGATATTTGAAGTTATTGATGATATTCAAATCACCAATAACATCTCTTTTACTGTATTTTGAACCTTTGTATACAACAGGATCTGTCTGCATTTTTAAACGAAAACCGCTGGTTCTGCGCGTTCTCCATTCTTCTCTGATCACACCTCTTTCTGCATCTATTTCTTCATTGGTTAAAGACAGCGATCCTGACCAGTCGTGAAGTACCCAAAGTGTAGAGTCGATCAGTTTTTGGTTGGTCACGGGAACACCGCTGATATTATAAACAGTTTCATCCTGAGCCGTATAAGCATTGATATCTTTACCAAAACTTACCCCGTTTTTTTCCAGCATTTTAATGATCCCTTTGCCTTTAAAATGTTCTGTTCCGTTAAAAGCCATGTGTTCCAGAAAATGCGCCAGCCCGTTTTGATTGTCGTCTTCTAATATGGCTCCAACATTTTGAACAAAGTAAAAACTCGCTCTGTCTTTTGGTTCTTCGTTATGCAGGATATAATAGGTGAGTCCGTTTTTTAATTTTCCGGTCGTCACACTTTTATCCAGCGGAATGTTGGTTTTAAATTGAGAAAATGCACCTTGAAAAGACAAGCCCATAATCGCAATAATGATAGTTGTTTTAGTATTCATTTTGATGTTTTTTATCTTCTGTTTCTTCTTATTAATATAAAAGCACCACTTAATATGATCAATAAAGGAAATAGCCCAATGAAGACAATTTTATTGATGAAAACCTGATTTGCATTGATGGTTATTTTCTTGTCTGTATTTTCAGGACGAGTAGTATCGATTGGGAATTCGTAATTGCTAAACCAGCTGAAAACATCGGTTACAAACTGAAAAGTTCCTGATCCGCCGCGGCTTAACTCTGCATTGCCCATAAAATCGGCATCTCCGGTAACAATTATTTTTTGAGATTTACCATTTGTATTTCTTGTTAATGCCACAACTAGAGGAACTGCTGTTGCTGAAGGCTGCTTTTTTAAATCTTCAGAAATGGTTGTAATTCCCATTTGAGATTCCCAAGCCGGCTGATTATTGGTTTTTAAAATCGGCGTAACTTTAAATCCGGCATCTTTTACGGTTTTGATACCGCTGCTTCCTAAAAGCGGAATAGGATTATCATTTTTAGTTTTACTGAATTTAATTATAGCAGGGTCAATGTTTTTTTGAAGATCTGTTACTAAATAATCAGGCGAATTGGTTTCACTTTCCTGAATCAGTCCTTGTCTGGTGAAACTTAAACCTAATTTATCTGTAACTGCAGACAAAGCAGAATTCGTTTCAGGTTCTGTTAGAAGCATTAAATTTTTTCCTTCGTCAATGTATTTATTGATACGGTCAATGGCACCCTGGCTTAATTGTGTTTTAGGATCTGCAATAATCAAAATAGTAGTTTGTTCCGGAATGTTCTGCGCATTAAGATCTACAGAAGAAACGTCAAATCCTTGATTGATAAGTGAGTATCTAAAGGTGATTTCATTAAATCCTGTTTTGTAATTTTTATCTCCGTTTTTATCCACACTTCTTTCCATGTTCCCGGTTGCAAAAACAATTTTAGGAGCAGGAACAACTAAGCGTTTTAAAGCGGCAGAGATTTCTTTTTCCATCGGAACTTTAAACATATCCTCATACATTCTTAAAAATGTTTTCTTTCCGTTATATTCAATTGTTCTTACGACTCGGTTTTGCTCTGGTTTTAGATCTATAACTTTTTTAATCTCTTCTGGAGAATATAGTTTTTTTAGCTTTAAATCCTGTGTTTCGATCATTTTTTGCGCAAGCTGCTTGTCATTCAATCCGGGATTTTGAGCATACAAAGCTGTATTGTTTGAGGTATCATAATAATACACATATTCCATTTCCATCTGCGGTATAAAACGGGTGTATTTTTCGAAGCTTGCTATATCTGAATTCTGAGAATACGGCATCGCCATATAATAGTCTATATCTAAGAGATTTACGTAAGTGGTTATCTTAATTGGGCCGTCTATTTTCTTTACGATATTTAAGCTGGTTGCGGTAAGCGTCCTGTCTTTTTTTCTGGTCATGTCATAATACAGCGAAAGTGGTGCTCTTGATGTAATGTAGCCAAGTATAAGAACCAAACTTACCAGAGCAGTGTATTTCAGCACTCTTTTTGAGATCGTTTGTGCGTCTCTTCCGGTTTGTAATTTATAGATACTCAATACGATAAAAAGACCGCTTACCAAAATAAAGTAAAATACATCTTTACTGATGATAAGACCTTCAAGCATTTCGTTCGCGCGTCCGGCAATCGAAAGGAAATAGGTGATATCTTTTACATATTCGATATCCTGCCATAATTTTCCAATAAAATTTAATCCGGCCAAAACCACTAATGTGCTTATTGCCGCCACAACCTGATAAGAAGTAAGGCAAGACATAAAAAGACCAATTGCGGCGTAGGTACAAACCAATAAATACAAACCAATTAATCCTGAGACAGCAAATGTTAAATCTAAATTATCAATAGAGAAATAAGCTATAACAACCTGTATTCCTAGTATACCAACAAATAATAAGCAATAAGCTGCAATAGCTACATATTTCCCTAATACGATGTCTTTTATTTTTATAGGAGAAGAAAGTAAAAGTTTGATAGAACCGCTGTTGATTTCGCGGCTTATTAGCCCCATTGTTAATAGCGGAACGTACAGATACAGATAATTTTGCATTTCAGTATATAAACCACTGAAACCTGAAAAAATACTCTGTGATAAGTTGCCAAGGCCTTCTCCAATTTTTTGTGCTTTTTCAAAACGTTCGATAGAATTGAAAAATTTCCAGCTTGACTGGATCGAAAATATTACTAAAACTACCCACGCGACAGGGGAGTAAAACATAGTGTTAAGCTCTGTTTTAGCAATTCTGTATATTGTTTTCATTTGTTTGTTTTTTAAGAAAGAATAGCGTTTTTAGAAGGCGCTTTTTTAGATAATTGTGCGAAAATTTCATCCAGGGATACTTTTTCAAATTGAATTTCTCTCAATTTCCAGTTGTTATAAACGCTTAGCGAAATAATTTTTTCGGCAACTTCCTGAGTTCCGGTAAAGGTTACCTGTACTTTTTTTGGAGACAGAAAAATAGCAGCTGTAATTTCAGGAATTTCTTTTAACACTTCAAGAGCCGGCGGATTTTCAAAACTTGCTGTTAATTTATCGGCTTCGATATAATTGTTGAAAGCATCGAGTGTGTCCGAAAAAACCATATGTCCGTTTTCGATCATTCTGATATCCTGACATGTGGCCTGAACTTCAGAGAGAATATGCGAAGAGAAAATAACGGCTTTATCTTTGGATATTTTTTTGATTAATTTTCGAACTTCTAAAATCTGGTTGGGGTCAAGTCCGTTGGTTGGTTCATCTAAAACTACTAATTTTGGTTCGTGAATAATAGCCTGAGCAATACCTACACGTTGTCTGTAACCTCCGGATAAGTTTCGAATCAATCGGTTGCTGAAATGTGCAATACCGCATTGTTCTTTGGCTTTCTCTAAAGCATATTTTAAATCTTCTTTTTTTACATGTCTTAATTCGGCACAATGAATCAAATATTCATCAACCGTTAAATCTAAATGCAAAGGCGGAGTCTGCGGTAAAAAACCAATTAACTTTTTAGCTTCAACAGGGTTTTCTTTCAGGTTAATTCCGTCAATAAAAATGTTTCCTTTGGTTTGGTTCAAAACGCCGCAAAGGATATTCATTGTAGTTGATTTTCCTGCTCCGTTTGAGCCCAAAAGCCCTAAAATTCTATTTGTTTTAATTTCAAAACTTATATTTTGTATTGCCCAATCCTTGCTGTATTGATGTGACAAGTCCTCAACTCTTACAATTGTTGTTTCCATAGTGTTTTTTAAAAATCGCAAGAATGTTTTTTTGAAGTAACATTCTTGCGTTTATTTTATTTATTTAATATCCAGAATTTTGGTTTAAGAAGGGATTAGAGCGAATTGCAGGCTCCGGAATAGGATATAAATTATCCGTAGTTTTCCAGATTTTATCAGATAAAACAGAGAGTGTTTCATCCAGCTTTCCGGTTCTTTTAAGATCCAGCCAGCGATGCCCGTTTTCGGCAAAAAACTCGCGTTGTCTTTCAAGAGCAATTAAGTCTAACAATTGATTTGGATTGGCTAAGGTAGTATTGTCTAATAAAGCTCTGTTTCGAATGGTATTAATATCCTGCTGAGCTCCGGTAATATCATTAGATCTTACTCTGGCTTCGGCTCGTATTAAATAGAGTTCTGCCAATCTTAATACAGTAGAGCGTTCTGTAAGAGTACCACTAAAATCGTTATGATATTTATAAGGTGCAATACCTAAAAACACGCCAAATCTGTCTTTAATGTCAACAGTCCAGTTTGTTTTTCTGGCATCGCCGGTTTCAAAAAGCGCATTGCCTTTTCTTAGCAATAAAGTACCACCGGTTGTAAATACAGAAGATCCTTCGTAGGTATAATCGACATTAAAATAAGGTATTTGAAGAATTGACTCTTTACTATCTGCAATAAAAGGACTGTTAGATTCTGTTAATTCGGTAATTAAACCGTAAGTACCAGTTTGATTAATTACAGCAGATGCGTGGCTTGAAGCCTCATTCCATTTTCCTAAATAAAGATTTACTCTTGCCAATAAAGCTTCTGCAGCCCATTTTGTAGCCCTGATTCTTTCCTGATCATAATTTTTATAATCTGTTGGAAGATCTTTTGAAGCATCGGTTAAGTCCAGCAAAATCTGCGCATAAACAGCTTCTTGAGAAGATTGCGGCAACAATGCAGACACATCTATATTTGTCGTAAGTACCAAAGGCACATTGCCCCAAAGATTGGTCAGGTAAAAATAACAATACGCTCTTAAAAATTTAGCTTCGGCAATCCATTGTTTGCTTTTAGCGGCATTCAGCGAAGTACTTTTCGTAAGGCCTTCGATTACATTGTTAGCATTATAAATAGTTTTATACAATTCGCCCCAATTACCGTTTATAGTTCCGTCTGTTTCCGGGATTTCATTCGAACTGTAGATATTGGCAATACCGGTTCTTGGTACTAATTCATCAGCCGTTTGTCCAAGAAGCGTATGGATTCGGTTATAATAAAAATCGGCAACCGTACTTTGGTAAATTCCGTTTACAGCAGCCTCAGCTGTTGCTTCTGTAGAGTATACAATTTCTGATGATAACTGATTGCTCGGAATATCGACATCAAGAGCATTATCACAGCTTATAAGTCCTGATAAAAGGAAAAACGAAAATATACAGGTATATTTAGTAGAAATATTTTTCATGATTTTTTAGATTTAAAATGTAAACTGTGTTCCTAGAGTGATTGTACGTAAGGGAGGCAATGCCAATCCCTGCGTTTCGGGATCAAGACCTTTGTATTTAGTAAATGTTACTAAGTTTTGTCCCTGAACCGAAAGGCGAATACTTTGTAAATATTTCTTTGTTGCCTCATCTAAAGGAATCTGATAAGAAGCGCTTACATTTTTAAGTTTTATATACGATGCATCTACAATAGAAGCAGTTGAGCCCATATAATTGAAAAAACTATTTTGGAAACCTGAACTTAAAACATTTCCCTGAGCTATATAATCATTATATTCATCTACCTGAAAATTGGCAGTTGAGTAAGGGTACCCTGGTTGTGCACCAGTTTGAGACATCAAGGTAGTACCATCCTGTTTTACAAATTGAAATAAGAAATCAAGCGTAAAGGCTTTATAACTAATAGTGTTAGAAATACCGCCATAATATTGCGGATAAGAAGGACCATAATATCGTCTGTCCCCTTTGCCGGTTTCAGCAAATCCTGAAGAGATTCTTCCATCTCCGTTTACATCTTCAAACTGCGCAATTCCATTGGCATTTACACCTGTATAATTATACAAATACCTGCCGCCTAAAGGCTTTCCAACTACATATTGAGAGTAATAGCTGGTGAACTCGATATTAGGAAATGATACTAATTTATTGGAATTTGTTGAAATATTAAAAGAAGTTGACCAGTTAAAGTTTTTAGTATGAATGTTTGTTGTCGCCAGCGTAAATTCCCATCCTTTATTTTCAACTTTTGCCGGTAAGTTTGCCGTATAAGTTGTAAAACCTGCCTGCGCACTAAGGGTATAGTTTACCAATTGATTACTTGAAGTATTTTTATAATAAGCAGCAGTAAAAGAAATACGGTCGTTAAGGAAACTTAAATCCAATGCAGCTTCAAATTTCTTAGTTAATCCCCATTTGATGTTAGGGTTTGCAATTCTGGCTGCTGCCATAGAAGCATTTCCGTCACCGTAAGTACGGGTGTCAAAAGTTTCTGCATATTGATAATCTCCAATTTCGTCACTTCCTATTTCACCGTAACTGGAACGTAGTTTTCCAAAACTTAGTGCCGAAATGTTTTTCATGAATTTTTCCTGAGTAAAAACCCATGCACCACCCACAGAGCCAAAGTTTCCAAAACGGTTATTAGCTCCAAAACGTGATGAACCATCTCTTCTAAAGTTAATATTCAAAATGTATTTGTTGGCAATATTATAGTTAAGTCTGCTAAAAAGAGAAATGTACTTATATTCTGCACTTCCGTTACTAGCGGTTATGTTTTCTGCAGTGGCTAAATTTCCAATTAAGTTGTCTGAGCTATACCCACTTGAACTTACAAAAGATGGCATTTCAGATTTCCTGTTTTGCCATGAACCTCCAACTAAAGCAGTTAAGTTTCCTTTCCACAATTCAGTTGTGTAATTTAATTGTGGCTCTACCGTAAAATTATTGGTATTATTGGTTGAAACAGTATAAGATCTTTGAAAGTTCATATTCATACCGTTGGCTTCGGAATAAGCATGATTAGTGGCAGATGCCGGCATGAATTGTTTGGTCTGCATTTGTGCTCTGCCGTATCCAAGATCTGTTTTAAAAGAAAATCCTTTTGCAATTTCATACTGAAGGCTAAAACTTGTAATTAAGTTCGTTCCTTTGTCGTCTACTCTTTTCTCTAAAGCAGCAAGCGGATTAATATCGCTAAAGTAATCCGGAGACCAGTAATAGCTGCCATCTGCATTGTACAACGGGCGGTTAGGAGCAGTGCCTACAGCGTAAGTCGTGATATCAAAAAACGGTAACTTGTTATTATCTACCGCAAAAATTACAGAAGCCCCGACTTTCAATCTATTATCCAGTGTACTGTGATTGACATTAAAGTTGGTAGAAAATTTGTCATAGCTAAAATTTCCCGGTACAACAGTAGTTTCTTTATGGTAAGTACCGCTTAAAAGAAAATTGGTAGTATCATTTCCGCCTCTTAATGACGCAGAATAATTATTAAAATTAGCGGTTCCGCCTATTAATTTTTTCTGCCAGTTGGTTTGCGCATTTGGGTCCCAATCCGTAATAGCAATACCGTTACTATCCACATCAGCAACATCACCGTTATTGGTTAATGCAGTTTGCAGCATGTTTAAATAAGCAGGCGTACCTAATGTTTTTGTCATATGAGCTACTTCAGAAACTCCTGAATTTGTAGTTACCGTAAATTCTGTTTTTCCTGATTTTCCTTTTTTGGTCGTAATCAATACAACACCATTTGCTCCTCTGGAACCGTAAATTGCCGTAGCATCTGCATCTTTTAAGATTTCGATACTTTCGATATCATTTGGGTTGATAATATTAAGAGGGCTGGTCGATTTTTGAGCACCTCTAATAACGCTTTGATCCTGAACCTGTTCCTTGATATCATCTCCAATGTACGGAACACCATCAACAATATAAAGAGGTAAATTGTTTCCGGCAATAAAATTTCTTCCGCGAATACTGATATTCATGTCAGATCCTGCATAACCAGAAGTCTGCGTTACAAAAACACCCGGAGTTCTTCCCTGAAGTGTTTGTAAAATATTGGTTACCGGTTGTTTTTGGATATCTTCGGCAGTAATTTTAACTACAGATCCTGTCGAAGTTCTTTTGGTTGTGGTACCGTAACCAATCACTACGATTTCATCTAATTTAGCCAAATCGGGCTGCATTTTGATCGTAACAGACACTTGGTTTTCAACCGTAATATCCTGTGTTTTATACCCTAAATAAGATACTCTAAGGGTATGTTTTCCTGATGGCAGCTGGACATAAAATTGTCCGTCGAAATCAGAAACACCCTGTCTGTTACCGCCTAAAAGCGAAATAGTAACTCCCGGTAAAGGCTGACCGTTTTCATCAAGAACCTTTCCTGAAAGCATATAATCGGCATCATCAGATTTTTCTTTTTTAGAAGCATTTGTTTCTGTTTCGGCCTCAGTTTTAGACTTTTCTTTTTTATAAATGACTACATTTTTATCTACTTGTTTGTAGACCAAATTGCTTCCCTGAAGTACACTATTCAAAATATCGCTTACACTACGGCGTCCTTTTGGAGTACTCACTTTAGGGAAATCTTTTATGATCTGTGGCTGGTATGCAAATAGTAATCCTGTTTTATTTTCAATCGTTTTAAAAAGGGTTTTAATATCCTGATTATGAAGCTCAATATCTACAGATATCGCTTCCAGATTCTGACCGCTCATTTCATTGGCAAAGACCATGTGCGTGCCGCAGGTCAGTAAGAAAATGTGGAATAAACTGATTCGCATGATCATAATGGTTTTTTTTGACAGGTTAAAAAAAGACGTAGATGTCTTTTCCCTGTCAAACATGGTTGTTTTACAGCGTAATTTCATAAATTTGCATGTTTTTTAATGGTTACTGGAATTAATTATTAAGAATCGCGGCCATCTGGTGTAGGAGCCAGATGGCTTTTTTATTTTAGTTTTGGCTAGTTTTTTATATCGTTTTTTAAAAGATTAATACTCCGTTAATGGCTCTATTCACAGCCTTTCCCTTCCAGGACAATGGCGTTGTTTTGGTTGTAATGATAAGTAGTTTCTATCACACTGCATACTACTTTTAGAACATGATCCAGATCTTCTTCATTTAAGAAACTGGCAGTAATTCTGCATTTTTTAATTTTATCATTGCCTAACAAAATAGATACTTTATATTTTTGAGAAATCATGGCAACTGCATCTTCCATGTTAAGGTCGTCCAGAATAAGGTAATTACTTTTCCATGTTATGACAGTTTCTATTTTAGTGTTATTTTGCTCAAAATCTAAAGTATTCTTGTTTACTTTTATTTGCTGATTAGGAGTAATCACGCCGTATATTTTTTTGGTATCACCAACCTGTACTTTTCCACGTTCAACGGTAACCTCAATATTATCAGATGTATCGTAAGCATTAATATTAAAAGCAGTTCCTAAAACTCGGGTACTCACTTTACCGGTATGCACGATAAATGGCTTTTTTTCATTTCTTTTAATATCAAAATAAGCTTCACCGGATAAAGTAACTTCTCTGGTTTCTTTGTCAAAATCATTTTGGTCGTAGGTAATACTACTTTTATCGTTTAGGATAATAGTACTTCCGTCAGGCAACCGAATAAGCTGTTTTCCGTTGAATGCTAAAACTGAACTTACTTTTTCTGTTTTTTCCTGATTTGTTTTTACGGGATCCGGTGTGTTTTCATAAACGAAAGCAGTTCGAATGGCAAATAAAATTGTAATTGCCGCAGCGATCGCAACAATTGTCCGTCCTGATCTTCTGTATGATTTCTTGTTGTCATTAATCGGAATAACTTTAGGAGCCGAAGACTGAGAAAGGATATAAGTAAGAATATCATCTCCCTTTTGTTTGTCCAGCAGCTCAGCGTTTTCATTCTCATTTAACAGCACTCTGATTTTTTCTTTTACGAAATCATCATGATTGCCCTGCTGAATCATTTTCATCAGCTTTTGTTGTTCTGCCTCAGATATTGTATTCTGAAGGTAGTTTTCAAATAATTTTTCAAATACTTTTTGTTGCATTTGTGTTTTGATTGTGAGTTAATAATCGTTTATAAGGGTAAACCTGGGGGCTTTTTTGTTTTTGCTTTAAATTCAGAGATCCTGTTAAAACAGAAGACATATCTATGTTAAGTAGCGATCTTTATTATAAAGACGATTGAAAAAAGGGAAGGGAGTAGTCGAAAGTGAAAAAAATGTAAAAAAAAAGTAAAATAATGTAATGAACAGCTTTTTTGTAGTAAAATATGACGTTGTTATATTTTAAAAAAGACAAACAAAGTCATGAACATATTCATGTACGGAGAAATCTTAAGACGCACAAACTTTAAAGCCTGCGCCATGTGTTTTTTAACCGTTTCTGTAGAGATACCTAAATCTTCACCAATTTTCTGGTGACTTAAACCATCCCATTTTGCCATTTTGTAGATTTTTTGTTGCTGAGGCGGCAGTTGTTCCACAATCTGATTTAAAATAACATTGTACTGATCGTCTTTTATAGCTTCATCAGTATCATTTGCTGACGTGCTTTTGTAATTGACATTAGTAACTACAGCACTGTCACGCGCGATTTTTTTGATCATATCAAAAATATGATTTCGGGAAATGATAAAAAGATAATTTTCGATATTGGCTATTTCGGCAAGATTTTCGTGGTTTTGCCATATTTTCAGAAAGACATCCTGAACCACTTCTTCAGCGAGAACTCTGGATTTTGTTATTTTTAAGGCCGTAGAAAAAACAACATTTTTGTATTGATTATACAGCTGTGTAAAGGCCAGTTCACTCCCTTGCGAGAGCTCGTAAAGAAGCCTGCTTTGGTCGGAATTGGGATTGGATGACATGTATAGAAAAAATTTGTTGCTTTTTGGCAATATTATCACTTTTTTGAATATATGCACTATTCTGATGAAAAATATTTATCCGAAATGCTATTTTGGTAAATATTTGAAATGTATATTATGTAATTATTAAAAAAGGATTAAACATTTTACAAATCTTTGAAACGTACTATTTTGTGTACGAAAATGTTTTTTGTCCAGCATTTACTGGTCCTGACAGTTTTTTAAATTAAATATACGAAAATATTGAATTTATGGTTTTTTAGCTAAAAACGAGAATTATTGCTTAAAAAAGAAGTATTTAGAGAACATCGGTCTTGTAAATTTTCTCCTATTTTGTCAAAAAAGGTTATTGAATTGAATCAAAAAATTAATGCCAAAAGCGTTGGAGTGATCAAAAAGGAAGTCCAAATATTTGTTGGATTATAAAGAAAAAAACGGAGTTATAGTCAATCAATCATAGTCGATAGTTTCAGTCACGAAGACAGGATTGAAATCATCAATTGTGTTTCAAAGGTTGTAAAAATCATGGGCAATTTTAAGCATTCATCTCAATTACCAGCTTCCTTTTAGCCCTTCTTTTAAAGCATTATTGTATTTCTCCAAATCAAAACTATACAAATCCGGGGCTTTATGAGCGCCACCTTTTCGGGATTCATCTAATTTGATTAAGATATCATAACGCAGGATTTTGCGGTAAAAATTACCACGATTGAGTTTTTTGCTTAATATAGCTTCATACAATTTTTGAAGTTCCGGCATTGTAAATTTTTCCGGCAAAAGATTATATCCTATCGGATGATTGTTTAACTGCTCACGAAGGGTAAGCAACGCTTTGTCAAGAATGCTTCTGTGATCCATCATAAACAACGGAAGATTGTCTAAAGATTGCCATTCAACCGCAGTAGAATATTCATCAATAACTAATTTTACCTGAGAATGTTCTGCCAGGGCATAGTAACCAATAGAAACAAAACGCTGTTTGTTCCAGATGCTGTCATCATGTTCTTCAAAAGCACCTTCAGAACGTCTTAGGTTTCCAAAAGTATAAAATTGCTGCAGGTAAATATTTTCTGTTCCTGTTCTGTCTTTTAAGATACGAACTGCCGCATCATCCACATTCTCTTCCTTTTTTACATACCCTCCCGGAAGTCCCCAAGAATCCAGATCCTTCATTTTTACGGTGAGGACATGAAGCGAATTTTCGTAAAAGCTAAAAATGGCACAGTCAATCGAAAGGGTCGGAATATATTTTTTAAACGATTCCTCAGATTGTTTTTCAAGTATCTTTTTTAATTCCATTTGGGTACAATTAGCTCCAAATTTAATCTTTTTAAAAGGTACAAGTCAAATCCTTTCAATTTTTTCTGACATTTTTTTTCCATCAGAGAAAAATAATGATTTTAAAAAACAGGAATATTTTGTTCCTCTTTTTTGAGCTGACTTAAATTAAGGTCATACTGACTTTAACCAATGATTTCAAGACTTTACGCAAACGAGGTAGCTGTCTTTTTTCTCTTTTAGAACTACACAACGATATTTCTTTTTTATTGTTTTTATGAAATTTAATGACTGGTAATAATGCGATTATGAAAATTATTGAGGGATTTATTTGTTGATATGAGAATTTGTTTTTAATATTGCTTCATAATGAAGCAATGAAAAATTGCATACTTAAACTAACTTACCACTTATGAAAAAAATGCTAATCTCAGCGCTCTGTCTGGCCGTTTTTCCTGCTTTGGATGCTTATTCCCAAGAGGACAAAAAACAACAAAAAGCAACAGATTCAATTAAAAAAATCACCAAAATAGTAGAGACAGATACTAAAGAGGAAAAAAATAGAAATGTAATGCTGAACGCGGCAAACAATTCGGGGCCGCGTGATGTAAATATCGGATTGCCATCAACGGTTGGCGGAATTACGATTCAGGAAAATGATCTGCCCGTAGTATATTATTTCTGGCCGGAATTACCCAACAGAACCTGGAGACAAAGCAAAAGTTTAGGTCGTACGGGTTTGCTTAAAATTGGAGAAGCTGCCATAACCACCGGAGATTTAGGTTTTGCAGTAAACTCATATACCAAACTGGGAACGGATAAATTAGAAGTTGTGGGTAATTTTTCCGGTTCAAGTTTCGGATGGATGAAGGGAGATCTTAATGTTTCCGGACCATTGTCAAAAGGCTGGTCGTATACCATGGGAGCTTATGCCAATTTCGACCCGAACTCTTTCGATTTAAAATTTGCCAAATACTCAGACCGAACTCAAATTTACAGAGCCGGACTGACTAAGAAATTCAATAACGGAAAAGGACAAATTAGCTTTACATACAAATATGCCAACTCGGCTTCTTTAACCAATTATGCTGTTTTCAGATACAAAGAAGGCGGAAAAGTAGAGGAATATAACGACTTTAAAATTGGACGTGATTCGTATATCGTGAATGACGGAATCATGAAATTTAAAGACATTCTGACCGGAGAAACCAAATTTGCCGATATGGGAGGAAGCGATGCTGCTACAACCTCGCACACCTTTGATATTTTAGGAAATTATGATTTGGCAAACGACTGGAAATTTAGTTTCTCAACACGTTTCAGAACTTCAAAAGCTTCACAGTTAATAGCCATTCCGTTAAGTATTTTTCAGGGAACTGCTGCAGACAATTTTACCTACGAAGCGACAGGACAACCTTATGTAGGAAATGTCAATTCGATGTTAGGTTTATACACAGACGGAACACCAACAACATCGGTTTTGTCCCGATTTGAAATCAAAAAGAATGTGGAGAAACACAAATGGAGATTTGGTTTACTGGAATATTATTACAATGTTGATCAATTTACCTCAAGCCGTTCTTTCTTCAATCAGACCGTAAGTGCCAATCCGGATAAATTGGTTCGTAATACTCCCGGAGGAACGTCAAACACAGATGCCGACGGATTTTACAATTACAACGTGGGTGGAGAATACCATAACGGTTTCGAAAACAAATTATCAGGATATTTCTCTGATAACTGGACTGTTTCAGATCGTTTGACTTTGGCTTATGGTATCAATTTAAGATACCACAAACTAAAAGGCGATTATTACCAGACACCCAGAACACCAAATTTAGTTTTTGATCCAAGTCAGAAATCATACTTCGATAACAACTGGTTTCATTTGGGAGGTTCTGTCAATGCCGTTTATAAAGTAACCAAAAGTGCCGGAATACTTGCCGATTTCACTTATACCGAAAAAAATGGACAATTGGAAAGTTATTCAGGATCTGTTGCACCAAATCTTACGAAAACAAAAAGTCCTTTAGCCGCTTTTGGCTTGTATTACAATCAGGATAAATTCAGTGTGGTTTCTCAGGCAACGTATTTGACAAGAAATAATTATCAGGCTAGATTAAACCTGGTAAATCCTGCCAATGCAAGTCAGTCAGAAGTAGCAACTGTTTTCTACGATATTCAGACTTTAGGCTGGACGACAGATATTGTGGCAACTCCGTTTAAAGGATTTAATCTGCATTATCTGATTACATTTCAGGATCCGGTGTACAAAAATTATGATTTCTCTGCTTTTGGAAATAACTATTCTTATAACGATAAAAACGTATTGGAAATTTCTAAAGTTTTAATGGAAATTGATCCAAGTTATACCTACAAAGATTTCAAGGTTTGGGCGAGTTTTCGTTATTTCAGCAAGCAATATGCCAACCTGACGAATGCCTTATATTTCGCACCAAGATGGGAAACTTTTGGTGGAGTAAACTACAAAATCAACGATCATTTTGATATTGGATTAACAGCTGTAAACTTCTTAAACCAAACAGGAGCAAAAGGAACGATCAACGGAGCAGAGTTAATTACAGATGCTTCAGCATACTACGATCAGCTTTTGGTAGGATCTTATATTCGTCCGTTTACATTAGAAGCTTCTCTTAATTTCAGATTCTAAATTTTATACAATGAAAAAAATTATCATAACAGCCGGTTTAGCTTTTTTGATGAGTGCTTCCATGCAAGCGCAACAGGAAAATTTCACGATTGTAAAAAATACTAAAGGTGCCGATTTGGGATATTCTCCCGAATCCGGCATCAAAATTTTAACCGTTAACGGAAAGAAATTTAAAGACTTAAATAAAAACGGAAAACTGGATAAATATGAAGACTGGCGCCTTTCTGCAGATGAAAGAGCCAAAGATTTAGCTTCAAAAATGACCGTAGAACAAATTGCGGGATTGATGCTTTATAGTCGTCATCAGGCTTTACCGGCAGGGGTCTCAGGTTATAATGCCGGAACTTATAACGGAAAAGTTTTCCCGGAAAGCAATGCAAAAGCCTATGATTTAACCGATCAGCAAAGAGCATTTTTAAAAGAAGATAATCTGCGTCATGTATTGATTACAAAAGTACAGAGCCCGGAAGTTGCTGCTTTATGGAACAACCAGATGCAGGCTTTTGTAGAAGGAATTGGATTGGGAATTCCGAGTAATACCAGTACAGATCCGCGTCATACGGCAAATGTAACCTCTGAATTTAACGGAGGAGCAGGAGGAGAAATTTCGATGTGGCCTGATGGTTTAGGAATGGCAGCCACTTTTGACCCGAAAATTGTAGAACAGTTTGGACAAATTGCCGCCAAAGAATATCGTGCATTAGGAATAGCGACGGCTTTATCTCCTCAAATCGATTTGGGTTCAGAGCCCAGATGGTACAGAATTTCGATGACTTTTGGCGAAAGCCCGGCCTTAACCAGAGATATGGGGCGTGCTTATATTGACGGTTTTCAAACCTCATACGGAAAAGACGAAATCAAAGATGGCTGGGGTTATAAAAGTGTCAACGCCATGGTAAAACACTGGCCAAGCGGTGGAGCCGAAGAAGGCGGTCGTGACGGACATTGGGCTTACGGAAAATTTGCTGTTTATCCCGGAAATAATTTGCAGCAGCATATTGACCCGTTCATCAATGGGGCTTTCAAATTAAAAGGAAAAACAAGCAAAGCTTCGGCAGTGATGCCATACTATACCATCACTTTTGATCAGGATAAAAAATATAAAGAGAATGTAGCCAACGGTTATAGCAAATACATCATTACCGATTTGTTAAGAGACAAATACGGCTACGATGGTGTAGTTTGTACCGATTGGTTAGTGACTGGAGACGAAGGAAAAACACCTAATCTTTTTGCCGGAAAACCCTGGGGAGTGGAGCATCTTTCGATTGCAGAAAGACACTACAAAGCCATTGTTGCAGGAGTAGACCAGTTTGGTGGGAATAACGATAAAAAACCAGTGCTGGAAGCTTACCAAATGGGAATTAAAGAATTTGGAGAACCTTTTATGAGGGCACGTTTTGAGAGATCCGCAGTTCGATTATTAAAGAATATTTTTAGAACAGGACTTTTTGAAAATCCTTATTTGAATATCGCCGAAACAAAAGCAATTGTAGGGAATCCTGAGTTTATGAAAGCAGGTTATGAAGCGCAGTTAAAATCCGTTGTATTATTGAAAAACAAAGCTTCGGTTCTTCCTGTAAAAGAAAAGAAAACTGTTTTTATTCCGAAAATTTATACCGCTTCCACCAAAGACTGGTGGGGCGTTGCAAGTCAGCCAAAACTGGAATATCCGGTGAATCTGGATCTGGTAAAGAAATATTACAATGTAACCGAAGATCCCACAAAAGCTGATTTTGCGATTGTTTTTGTAACAAGCCCGCAAAGTTTAGAAGGCGGTTATGACTTAAACGACAGAATGAATGGAAGCAATGGTTATGTGCCTATTTCATTGCAATATGGAACATACACCGCAACCGAAGCCAGAGCCAAAAGTATTGCTGCCGGAGATCAGGTGATCGATCCAACGATTACAGACAGAACTTATAAAAACAAAACGGTTACCGTAGCCAACACCATGGATTTGAGAACGATTCTGGACACCAAAGACATGATGAAAGGCAAACCGGTTATTGTTTCGGTTACAGCTTCTAAACCAATGATTTTTAATGAATTTGAAAGTAAAGTTGACGGAATTGTCTTAAATTTCGGTGTTGCTACACAAGCGGTTTTAGATATTATTTCAGGAAAAGCGGAACCATCAGGATTATTACCGGTTCAGATGCCGGCCAATATGGAAACGGTAGAAAAACAATTTGAAGATGTTCCTTTTGATATGGTTTCGCATAAAGACAGCGAAGGGAATGTTTATGATTTCGCTTACGGATTGAACTGGAAAGGGGTTATAAAAGATGCCAGAACAGAAACGTATAAGAAGTAATAGTTTTAATCTCGCAAAGACGCGAAGGCGTAAAGTTTTTTTATTTGGGTTGAGATTTAATTTCACCAAGACGAAGTTGCAGGAGCAAAGTTTTTTATACGCCCATAACACAATCTTGTCATCCTGAGGAACGAAAGATTATACGAGTAACTAGACCAAAATTGGTAACCCTGTATACGGCTTCTTGTGCGATCCTTCGTTCCTCAGGATTAAAAAACAATAAAACCACACATTATATGAAAAATAAAATCACAATATTATTCGCTTGCTGCATGCTTTTAGGCGCAACAGCTCAAGCCCAGGAAACCATAAAATTATATGCCGGAAAAGCACCGGGATCTGAAAACTGGACCCAAAAAGAAGCACAAATGTACTCTGACCTTTTTAAGACTGAAGTAGTATATAATGTTACAGATCCGTCTTTATTGGTCTATCAGGTTCCAAAAGGAGTGAAGAACACCGGAACGGCTATCGTAATCGCTCCGGGCGGAGGTTTCCAGAGTTTGTCCATCAACAGAGAAGGAAAAGAACTGGCTGAGATGCTGAGCAAAAAAGGAATCACGGCTTTTGTTTTAAAATACCGTCTGAACAAAACCGAAACTAATGATCCTGCAAGAGAAATGATGGAGAAATTGAAAGATAGGGCGGCTTTCGAAAAGAACTCTTTGACCACTATAAAATTAGCAGCACAAGACGGGAAAACAGCTTTGAAATATGCTCGTGACAATGCTTCAAAATACGGAATAGATACTCAAAAAGTGGGTATTATCGGGTTTTCGGCAGGAAGTACTGTAGCTATGGAAACGGTTTTAGAAAACACACCAGATCAATTGCCTGATTTTGTAGCCAATATTTACGGAGGTCCAAGACCGGAACTTTTAACGGTTGCGACTCCGGAGAAAAAAATTCCGATGTTTTTATGTGCAGCAAGTGATGATCAGTTAAAACTGGCTCCAAGAAGTATTCAGATGTACAATAAATGGCTGGAGGCAGGACAAAGTGTTGAGTTGCACATGTACTCAAAAGGCGGACACGGTTTTGGGACAGGAAAACAAAATTTACCTGTAGATTCATGGGAAATCCGTTTTGAAGAATGGCTGACATTACAAGGATTTTTGAACTAATAAAGAGAACTAATAAAAAAATAACACATAAAAGCATCGAGATGGGCTAAAAAAGAGCGCGAAAAAGCAAAAATATTTTCTTTCACAAAGCTAAAGCTATGTGCATTAGAAAAAGTGAAACGCCTTCTTACGGATTACAAAGCGATGTCTCTATGTGTTAAAAATAATTACACCAATTGGATTAAAGAGACTATTTAAACTATCTATATTATGAAAAACAATATTATAAAAACAGGAAAAATAACGCTTTTGACAGCGTTGGTCCTTTCTAATTTATCGTGGAATTCTGTTCCAGGTGACGAAACCAATCCACCGCTCATAACAATTAAAGGATTTACGTTTACGGATTTTAACAGAAATGGAAAATTAGATCCTTGGGAAGATACGCGTCTTACTGTCGATCAAAGAATCGATGCGATTATCAAACAAATGACCAATGCTGAAAAGGCTGAACTGCTTATCGGAACCGGAATGCCGGGAATCGAAGTTTTGACAGGTCCCGTTGGAGATTCTAAACAAGGTTTGGTTCCCGGAGCTGCGGGAGGTACTGCTGCTTTTGAACGATTCGGAATTCCTGCAACTGTTGTGGCCGATGGTCCAGCTGGTTTAAGAATTCAGCCAACGAGAGAAAATGACTCTAAAACGTATTATGCCACAGCATTTCCGGTTGGTACGGCTCTGGCTTCAACCTGGAATAAAGCGCTTTTAGAAGAAGTTGGAAAAGCGATGGGAAATGAAGTAAAAGAGTATGGTGTGGATGTTTTATTGGCTCCGGCCTTGAACATTCACCGAAATCCTTTGAACGGAAGAAACTTCGAATATTATTCTGAAGATCCTTTGATTTCAGGAAAAACAGCAGCGGCAATTGTAAATGGGATTCAGTCACAAGGCGTGGGAACTTCGATCAAACACTTTGCTGTGAATAATGAAGAAACCAATCGTTTGACAATCAATGCTCACGTTTCAGAAAGAGCGATTAGAGAAATCTATTTAAAAGGTTTTGAGATCACGGTAAAAGAATCTCAGCCCTGGACCGTAATGTCATCTTATAACAAACTGAATGGTGAATATACTTCTGCCAGAAAAGATTTACTGACTCAGGTTTTAAGAAACGAATGGGGTTTTAAAGGAATTGTAATGACGGACTGGTTTGGAGGTTTCCCGGGTTTTGAATCGATACAAAAAGGTTTAAGTTCTGATGTGGTACAACAAATGATTGCCGGAAACGATCTGTTGATGCCGGGAATTCCGGTTCAGAAAAAAGCCTTGTTAGAAGCTTTAAACTCCGGTAAACTATCTCAGGAAGTAGCAAATACAAATGCGAGAAGAATTTTAGAATATATTTTTCGCACGCCCACTTTCGCCAAATACAAATACAGCGATAAACCCAACTTAAGTAAAAATGCAGAAGTAACCAGAAACGCTGCAGCAGAAGGAATGGTTTTGCTTAAAAACACAAATAATGCCTTGCCTTTTGCCGACAAACAAAAAGAAGTCTCCGTATTTGGGGTTACTTCTTACGCCTGGATTACCGGCGGAACAGGAAGCGGAAGTGTGAACAATAAACACACGGTTTCTCTTTTAGAAGGGTTAACAGCTGCAGGTTATAAATTAGACAAAGAATTGGTTGATTTGTACCAGCCTTATGCAGAAAAAGAAGTAGTGGCTGAAAAAGAGAGAAGAAAAGCCAGAGGAATTTTGGCTTTGCCGGAAAGACTTCCGGAAATGAAAATGGATGATGCTTTTATCGCTAAAAAAGCAGCAAGTTCTGAAATAGCCTTTGTGACTTTAGGAAGAAATTCAGGAGAAGGCGGGGACAGAGTTGTCGATAATGATTTTAATATCGCAAATGAAGAGATCGAAATGCTGGATAAAATTTCAAAAGCTTTTCATGCAAAAGGAAAAAAAGTAGTGGTTATTTTAAATATTGGCGGGGTAATCGAAACAGCCTCATGGAAAGATAAAGTAGACGCTATTTTATTAGCATGGCAGCCAGGTCAGGAAGGCGGACATTCTGTTGCAGATGTAGTTTCGGGAAAAATAAATCCGTCAGGAAAATTAACCATGACTTTCCCGGTAAAATATTCTGATACACCTTCTGCAAAAAATTTCCCTGGAGTTCCTGTTCATAATCCAAAAGAAGTAACGTATGAAGAAGGCGTTTATGTAGGATACCGTTATTACAATACATTTAATGTAAAACCATCTTACGAATTTGGTTTCGGAAGCTCCTATACTACTTTTGATTATACAGATGTAAAATTAAGTGCACCAACTTTCAAAGATAAATTGACGGTTTCAGTTACAGTGAAAAATACTGGAAAAGTAGCCGGAAAAGAGGTAGTACAAGTTTACCTTTCGGCTCCTGCAAAATCAATTGATAAGCCAAAAGAAGAATTAAAAGCCTTTGGTAAAACCAAAGAACTGAAACCGGGAGAAAGCCAGACTTTACAATTGACTTTATCTCCAAAAGACCTGGCCTCGTTTTTAGAAAACAAAAGTGCCTGGATTGCCGAAGCCGGAACCTATAAAGTTTTGGTGGGAGCTTCTTCATCAGATATTAAAAAAGTTACTGAATTTTCGGTAGCCAAAGAAATTACGGTTGAAAAAGTGAAGAAATCTTTTGAACTGGATTCAAAGTTTACAGAGCTTAAACCTTAAGTTTTTTAGTTAGTTATTGTTAGTAAAAAAGCCTTTGAAACAGTTGTTTTGAAGGCTTTTTTTATGCTCTGGTTTTATTTGGAATTCTAAATTAAGGACCTCAGCGTATCTAAAAATGCTTTTACAGTTTTCTTTTCATACGCTTCTTTGATCGATATGACCATAGCAGTTCGTATCATGTTTTTTCCATCAATTGGAATGCTGTAAATACCTTTTTCATTCTTAATAGTTGTCTGTGTCAGGATGGTATACCAGTTTCCGCTTCGAACAAGCTCCAAAAGTGTTGGAATGTCATTGATTTCAATGGCAATTTTAGGGTATAGCTCTTTTTTAATAAAAGCATCATTAATAAATTGTGCGGTGTTATATCCTTTGGCAGGAAGAGCAAGAGGGAGTTCGCTTATTTCCTGCAATGTTATAGAAGCCCTGTTTTTTAAATCAGATTGGGTTGATGTTACGAGAGTCATAGGAGACGTAAAAAGAGCCTCATATTTAAAAAGATTTTCCGTAATAATCTCTTCAAATGTCAGTATAACATCTAATTCAAAGTGATTTAGTTTTTCGAGCAATTCTTTAGAAGTTCCAAAAACAATTTCGAATTGAATTTTAGGATATTGAGGAGCAAATTCAATCAGTGTCCGAGTGACGATATCTCGTAATGCGTAAGTGACCCCAATCGAAATTTTTCCTGTATTCAGATTGTTTAAATCTTTTAATAGCTGAAGACCATCATTAGCCTTGTTAATACTTTGCAAAGCATAAATAGAAAATAATTCTCCTGCTTCTGTTAGTGTAATTCGCTTGCCTATTCTGTTAAAAAGGGGGATTTTTAGTTCTTCCTCGAGTTGCTTAATTTGTTGTGATAGAGTGCTTTGGCTAATATGTAAACTGTTAGCGGCTTCTGTAAAATTGAGTAATTCTTTGGCTTTAAGGAAATATCTGAGCTGTCTGAGTTCCATTCTAAATCGGTTTTATCGATTGATGTGATAGAAAAATAACGTTTTACAAATATAGAATTATTATTGAAATTTGTAGTACTAAATTAATAGAGGCTCCTGCCTTAGTGGTTATGAATATTTTCAGATCTTTAAAGTACAGAAATTTTAAGTTATTTTTTTACGGCCAGTCCATATCCCTTATGGGAACCTGGATGCAGAAAACCGCAGTAAGCTGGTTGGTCTATCGCTTAACAGGGTCGGCATTTTTATTGGGAGTAGTGACGTTTGTGAGCCTGATCCCTTCTTTGGTACTTTCGCCTTATGCAGGAAGTTATGTCGATCGCCACAACCGATTTAAGGTCATGGTTAACAGTCAGATTATTTCGATGCTTCAGGCGGGAGCTCTGGCGGCTATGCTTTATTTCAGGTTCTACAGCATGACAGGCATCATATTGTTGAGTCTTTTACAGGGAATCGTGAATGCTTTTGATGTAATCTGCCGTCAGACATTAATGATTGATATGGTCGACAATGCCGGGGATTTACCCAATGCAATTGCCTTAAATTCAACTATGACAAATCTGGCAAGAGTAATTGGCCCTGCCTTAGCCGGAATTGTATTGAGTACTCTTGGTGAAGATTTTTGTTTTATAAGCAATTTCATGAGTTATATACCGGTTTTAATATGTCTGTACCTGATGAAAATGAAAGTTGTAGTCAATGTAAAACCACAGACTAGTTTATGGGAGGAATTAAAAGAAGGTTTTGAATATATTTCGACTGAGAAAGATCTGATGAGCCTTATTGTCCTTTTGTCGGTAAGCAGTTTGTTTGTGCTGCCTTTTAACACTTTAATGCCCATTTTTGCCAAAGATTTGTTTCATGGTACAGCAAAAACGTTTAGTCTTTTTGAAAGCGCTATGGGTTTTGGTTCTGTATTAAGTGCCATTTATTTAGCCAACTTAAAATCGAATAACCATCTTGTTAAGACTATTATTATATCAGGTTTTCTTTTTGGCGGAAGTGTTTTATTATTGTCTTTTTCAAATATTTTACTTTTGTCTTTATTGTTTATGGCGATAAGCGGAATAGGGATGATGGCACAGTCGGCGGCAATTAACACCTACATTCAGGCACATGCCGCGCCACATATGAGGGGCAGGGCAATCAGTTATTACATAATGGCTTATCAGGGTGTTATGCCGGTGGGAAGTTTATTAATAGGGGTTCTTGCCGAGGTTCTGGGCCCAAAAGAAGCGGTAGCTATATCGGGATGTATCGGAATTTTATCCGTTTTGGTGTTTATTTATTATAAGAAGCGTTTTTTTGCACCTCCCGTACCAGTAACAACATTAGAAATTAAAAAACTTTAAAGCTATTTCAAATGAAAATTATTCCCTTAAATCATGGTATTTATGCTGTGAATAAACAAAAAATATTTAGTTCTTTTTCGTTGGAAAATGCAAATGAAGAGCAGTTAAAAGAACTAAAGATTGCGATATGTCCGTTTTTGATTGTATTAAAAAATGAAATAATTCTTTTGGATACCGGGCTTGGTTTTATAGAAAATGGGGCTCCGGTGCTTTTGCATCTTATAGAAAAAGCGGGCTATAAGGCAAATCAAATTACAAAAGTGCTGATTTCACATTTTCATAAAGATCACATTGGAGGAATTGGCTTTTTTGATGAACGGGATGAATTTGTACCCAATTTTCCAAATGCGGTTGTTTATATGCAAAAGAGAGAATTGGATTTTGCATCAGAACAAAAACAAAGCCCTTCGTATGATTTTAAAATACTCAATCAGTTAAAATCATTGCCAAATGTAGTGATGCTGGACAATGATAAAGGTGAAATTACAAAGGAAATCTCTTATGAGGTTTCTAAAGGGCATACACCATTCCATCAGGTTTTCCGGATTAAGGAAGAAGATGAAATTGCTTTTTACGGAGCCGATGATTTGCCACAAAAAGCCTATTTAGAACTTCATGTTGCTTATAAAACAGATTACGATGGCAAACGTGCTATGGAATCAAGAAAAAAATGGGAGAAGGAAGCCAGAGAACAACACTGGAAAGTGCTTTTGTATCATGATATGAAAACACCTGTTTTGGAATTTTGATTTTAGAAATATGAGAGAGAATAAAGACAATAGAATAAAGAGAATAGAATGGAGAGAATAGAATGGAGAGAATAGAATAAAGAGAATAGAATAAAGAGAATAGAGAAGAAGGGTAGTTGTGAGGCTATCCTTTTTAGTTTAATCTCAAATTTTTCTTTTTTCCAAACAATAAAAATAAAATGCTTTTGATTTTTTCGTCAAGCGAAGAACGCAGAATCGAGAATGCTTTAGTAATCTGGGCTTCAACCGTTTTGATCGAAACATCGAGATGTTCGGCAATTTCGATATTCGTCAGACCTTCTTTTTTACTTAAAATAAAAACCTCTTTGCATTTTGGCGGAAGGTTCTGAATCTCTTTATTAACCACATTCAGAACACGCTGAAATGATTCAGAATCTTCTTCCTGAATAACAGAATGTAAAGCATCATAATACGATTTTTCCAGTGAGAACAGCGATTGGTTTTTGCGATACAAATCGATGAATTCATTGTAAACCAATTTATAAAGAAAACTTTTTAAAACATGATCAGTTTTTAATCTGGTGCGTTGTTCCCAAACTTTAATAAAAACATTTTGAACAATGTCTTCAGCACTGTAAACATTTTTAACAAGGCTGTTGGCATAGACACAAAGTTTGTGATGATAGGTATCGATAAGATAAGAGTAGGCCCTTTCGTCTCCTTTACTAAGAGATTCAATTAAGGTGGCATTATCTTTATAAGCATCGATCTTCATAGAACCAAATATATAAATTAATAGTTTTTAAGGCTAAAATTCGGGCTGTATTTAATGAAATTGGGCCTTTTTTTTATTTTCTATTTGAAAATTAGTACAAATAAAAAGAATCAGAAAGGCCGGAATAAAAGCATTTACTATTTTATCTCTATCAAATTAGTATAGTTTATTGAAAGAAAAGACTTGTGAAAAATAAAAAAATCATTAAAATAAAAAAAACTTTATCAAATTGTTAGGGTTTTGTTTTTTGGATTCGTAATAATATTAAAAACAAGTAAAATGACAGTGAAAAAGTCAGAACGATTAATAGTTAAATTTATCACAAATCAGGCCAGTAAGGACGAAATTGAGATTCTTACTGAATGGTTAAAAGAGGATGAAAATCAAATTGCATTTGATGATTTTGTAAAAATTAATTATGCAATAGATAGTTCTGTGTACAATTTTGATTCAACCGAAACCAAAAGACTATTAACAGAGAGAATTCAAAAAGAGAATAATATTTTTTACAAAAGAAGATTTTCATCCTATTACAAATATGCAGCCATTTTAATCCTGGTTTTAGGCGGATTTTATTTTTATAAGAATTCAAACCTTACTCAGTCTAAACAAAATGTTGTAATCCCGAGAGAAGATGAAATTGTATTGCAGATTGGTAATGAATCAGGACAAACAATTGATCCGGCAGACGCACGAAATGTGACGGACAAATTTGGAAATATAATTGGAAAACAAGAGAAAAACAGATTGGTTTACAGCGGTACGAATACAGACGGAAAACTGGTTTACAATACAATAAAAATTCCGTATGGGAAAAAATTTGAAGTCCAGCTGTCTGATGGAACACTGGTACACCTAAACGCCGGAACTACATTGCAATATCCGGTACAATTTGTAAAAGGCCAGAACCGTCAGGTATACCTTATTGGAGAAGCTTATTTTGAAGTAGCAAAAGACAAAGCCCACCCGTTTACGGTGAATACACAGGAGGTGAATGTTGAAGTTTTGGGAACGAAGTTTAATGTTAATACTTATACAGAAAATACAACCACTGATATTGTGCTGGTCGAAGGTAAAGTTTCGCTTTATAAATACCAGAAAACAGACCATAATCAGGTGTATTTAAAACCGGGAATAAAAGGTTCCAATATAAAAGGACAACCGGGCATTACCACAGAGCAAGTCAATACGGATTATTATACAGCCTGGGTAAAAGGAAGCCTGGTGTTTAAAAATGCTTCTTTTGATGATATTATCAGAAGACTGGAACGTCAGTATAATGTGACTTTCATTAACAGAAATAAAATGCTTGGAAAAGAAATTTTTAATGCCCGATTTGATAACGAACCTATCGAAGCCGTTTTAAAATATTTCAGCGACAGCTACGCCATAGATTATATTATTGACAGGGATAAAATTACGATTAAGTAGAGCGTATAGAATAAAGCGTATAGAGTAAAGAGAATAGAGTAAAGAGAATAGAGTAAAGAGAATAGAATAAAGAGAATAGAATAAAGAGAATAGAATAAAGAGAATAGAATAAAGAGAATAGAATAAAGAGAATAGAATAAAGAGAATAGAATATAGAATACAGATATGGTTAGAGTTTAAAATCAACAATCTAAAGCTTAAAAAAATGCCTATGTAACAAAAATCCAAAAGAAAAAGGATCGTTAGGAATAAAAAAACCGGAAAATGCGCCAACATTTCCCGGTAGAATAAATGCGATCAGTTAATTAACCAACCAACATTAAAAAAACATTTTAAAAGTATGAAAAAACTATTGAACAAAATCAGGTTCGACGAGCCTTTTTTGAAATTTGATTTGAAGATGAAATTGACCACATTATTTTTATTAACCACTCTTACAGTTATGCAGGCTGGAGTTACTTACTCACAAAAGGCAAAGATGTCTTTCAGTGCAAATAATATGACGGTGGGAAAAATCATAGAGAAACTTGAATATACAACAGATTACCGATTTGTTTACAATGTCAGATCAGTAGATTTAAACAGAGTAATAGATATAAATACAAGTAATGTTACTATAGAAACGATTTTAAGTACAATCTTTAATAATACCGGTACAGATTATAAAGTTTCAGGAAATCATATTATTTTAATGGCCAAAAAAGCGCCAATAGAAAAGCCTGAAAAAAAAGCTGAAGTAGATTTTATCGTAAAAGGTAAAGTAACTGATGAAAAAGGAATTCCGTTAGCGGGTGCCGCCGTTTCTGATAACGGTTCGGGAAGAGGCGTTCTGACGGATTTTAACGGAGATTATCAGATTATTGCCACTAGTAGTGAAACAACACTGGCTTTTGCTTATCTGGGATTTATCAGACAGGAAATAAAAGTAGAAGGCAAAAATGTAATTAATGTTGTTCTGAAAGAAAATACGCTTCAATTAGAAGGATTAGTGTTAACTACAGGTTATCAGAATATTACGGCTGAAAAATCGACAGGATCATTCTCTAATTTAAAAGCAAAAGATTTTGCCGAGCAGCGTTTAAGCAGTATCGATAAAATTTTAGAAGGACGTATTGTTGGATATCAGGATGGAAAAATTCGTGGTACAACCTCTATGATGACTGGAGGAACAGCACCTTTGTATGTTATTGACGGTTTTCCTGTTGAAAACACAAGATTAACGCCTTATAATACACTAGAAGAGAATCTTCCAAGTCTGAACTTAGAAGATATTGAAACCATAACAGTTCTAAAAGATGCTGCGGCATCATCTATTTATGGTGCTCGTGCAGCAAATGGAGTTGTAGTGATTACGACAAAAAAAGCAAAAGCAGGAAAAACAACAGTTTCATTTTCAAGTAATTTAACAGTTACTCCTTATAGAAATTACACTGGAAACCTGACTAATTCTGCTGATATTATTGGTTTGGAAAAAGGATGGGCAGATGGAAATCCTAATTTAAAAACGGCTAATGCAAGTACGTATGCACAATCATTGTTAAATAATGCAGTATTTACAAGTTTAGGAATGCAGACTCTTTTAAATGGTTATGCAGGGAAAACTTCAATGGCAGAAATGAATAACCGTCTTGATGCACTGGGGGCTCAAGGTTATAAATACTATGACGATGTAGCGCGATATGCAAAACGCGATCAGTATTTTCTACAGCACAATCTTAGTTTAGGAAAAGCGACAGAAACGAATGCTTTCAACGCTTCTTTGACTTATAAAAGTAATCAGCTTGAGGATATTTATTCTGAAAATCAAACAGTTGGACTTAATTTAAAAAACTCAACTCAAATTAACAGCTGGTTGTCTTTGGACTTAGGGACTTATGTTAATTATGGTAAAGGCGATACGCAAAGTTATAACCCTGTTAATTCACCTACTAGTACAGTTAACGCTGGTTATAAACATCAGCCATACAATCAATTAGTTAATAACGATGGAACTAATTTTGTTTCTACACCAGAATCCCGCTACAATAGTTTTACACTTAATTCTATAAAGAATTATGGTCTTTATAATATGAACATAACTCCGATGGATGAGTTGGGAAGAAATTTAATTGAAAGTAGAAATTTCTTAAACAGAACCTATGCAAAGTTTAATGTGAAATTTAGTCACGCATTTACATACAACGCAATGTTTCAATATGAGTTTGGTTCAGATCGTGCAAGCCAGTTATTGGATAAAGATTCCTATTATGTGAGAAACAAGGTAAATGGAATGGTGACAATTGTTAATAATAAGGCCGTTTATAATCTGCCTTATGGAGATATTATAAAAGAAACAAATCAGTATTCTAATGCTTATAATTTTCGTCAACAGTTAAACTTCAATCAGACTTTTGCTGAGAAGCATGATTTTTCTGCGATTGCAGGTATGGAAATTCGCCATTCTAAACAAGAATATAACGACAATACAAGATACGGGTATGATTCACAGACCTTAGGTTTTGCGCCAGTAAATCAAGCCGATTTATTAAAAGTATACGGGACTGTATTTGGTGGTTCAATGTCACAAAACGAGTTTTCATTAGAAAAAGAATTGCAAAATCGTTTCGTTTCTGTTTATGGAACCGGTGGTTACACTTATGACAAAAGATATACACTTTCCGGAAGTATTCGCTGGGATCGTTCTAATCTTTGGGGAACAGACAGTAAATACCAAAACAAACCAACCTGGTCAACAGGAGCAGGATGGAATATTGATAAAGAATCCTTTTTTGATGTTGCGTGGATAGATGCAATTAAACTTCGTGCTTCATACGGTATTGGAGGAAATATTGCCAAAGATTCTGCGCCGTACTTAACAGCATATTACAATTCTAACTCCAATGTTGGAGGAAATCAGGGAACCGTCAGCAAAAGACCAAACCCGGAATTGTCCTGGGAAAAAACAACAACAACCAATATCGGTTTAGACTTTTCATTATTTAAAAGCAGATTAGACGGAACTTTGGATTTATATAATAAAAAAGGAGAGAATTTGTTAGCGAGCAGTCAGGGAATTCCAACAGAAGGATGGGGGTATTCGACTTACACGCTTAACAATGGACAAATGACCAATAAAGGTGTCGAAGTTACCTTAAGAGGAACTATTGTAAAAACACCTTCATTCTCTTGGGATGCATCTGTTTTATATGCTTACAATAAAAACAAAGTCGATTACGTAAATGTAAAAGCTCCGGTTTATTACCTGCAATTAGATTATCCACAGGCTTATCCAAGAGTTGGAAATAGTTTTAATACCATCTATGGCTACAAATGGGCTGGCTTAAGCAGTACAGGATTACCTCAGGTTTATGATGCTGCAGGAACGGCAGTAAAATACAATCCGGGACAAGTAGATGCTATTGAGGATTTTGGTTCAACAGTTCCTACGCATAGTGGTTCTTTCCATACTTCGGCTAATTATAATAACTTCTCGCTTTCGGCACTTTTCATTTATGAGTTAGGACACAAAGTAAGAAATACATTCCTGCCCATGCTAAGCAATAATTACAATGGAGCAGCGGGAGGTTACGTAACGGATATTACAGTAGTAAACAACCATATTGCAGACCGTTGGATGCAGCCTGGAGATGAGGCTTTTACAAATGTTCCGAGAGCAGTATACGAATATGATCCTGAATTTAATTCCGATTCCCGTACTATTTATTCCTATGCAGATATTAATATTCTGGATGCTTCAAATGTAAGATTAAGTAATGTTTCGCTAGCGTACCAAATGCCGGCCGCACTGATTAAAAGAGTAAAATTAGATGGTATACGCTTCAATTTAAACGCAGAAAACGTGTACACTTTTGCTAAAAGCAGAGATGCTAAGTACCTGATAGGCGGTTTCACATCTCCAAGTTTTGTTTTGGGCGTAAATGTTAATTTCTAATTTATAAAGACTAAACGATGAAAAATATATATATAAAGATAGCGTACTTATTAGCTTTGGGATTGACTTTAGCATCTTGCGAAAATTACCTGGATGATATTCCTAAAGGATCAAAATCACCAACTACATTAGCAGATTATGAAGCTTTTTTACGTGACGAGTACACCAACCACAGAGTTGATATTACCGGGGCGTCGCAATTATTAAATGATCAATATGTAACTGTTGCCAGTTTAGCCAGCAATAGATTGTATAGTGCAAATTATATGTGGGACGAAAATGCCGACCGCGTTGCATTAAAAGTATCAGATGAAACTACATATTACTCAAGTTATGCCGGAATTTCGACTTTTAATTTAATTATTGAAAATGCATTAAGCACCACTAAAGCTACAGAAGCAGAACAAAGAGTAGTCTGGGCAGAAGCAAAAGTATTGCGTGCCATGAACTATTACAACCTGGTTAATTTTTATGCAGATACTTATGTAGCTTCAACAGCTTCAACAAAATTATCAGTTCCGTTGATTACAAGCGCCAATATTAATGCGCCAAGCAAACAGGTAACCATTCAGGAAATGTATGATTTTATTCTGAATGATGTTAAAGAAGCTTTGCCGTATTTATTAAAAGTTTCGCAAACGCCTTTGCATCCAAATTTAGGGGCAGGATATGCATTTTATTCAAGAGTTTATCTGCAAATGAATAACTATACAGAAGCTTTAAAATATGCAGATCTGGCATTGGCAGAGAATAATAAATTATATGACTGGATTGCGTATTACAATACCAATAAAGCAATTATCGATGTTCCAAATTCGTATACGACTACTACATCTCCAATGGGGTATACGTATGTCGAAAACTATACCTATCGTCATGGTACTTATTCTAGTTTAACCACAGAAAACAGTATTCCCGTAGAGCGTGCACAACGTTTTGAAGCCGGAGATGCCAAATTTATCTCTCGTTGGAAACTTTACACGGTTGGTGCAGAAACGTATTATAGAAGAACCTTATCAGGTGCTTTTAATTTTGGAGGTATCACCACCGTAGAAGTCTATTTGATTAAAGCTGAATGCCTGGCCCGTGCGGGGCAAATCAGCGATGCCCTCACCATATTAAATACAGTTCGTAAAACCCGTATCCTCCCGGCTTCTTATCAGGATATTTCGACTACAGATAAAACAACGGCTTTGAATGCTATCTACAGAACAAAAAACAACGAACTTACGAACACGTTGATTCCTTTTGCAGATGCACGCCGCTTAAATGCCGAAGGTGTTTATAAAGTAAGCTACACCAAAACAGCAAACGGAACGACTTACACATTAAAATCAGATTCCCATTTATGGACTATGCCATTTCCTCAAGGGGCTACACAAAACCCAGGAAACGGAACCATAACCCAAAATGTAGCGAAATAAAAATCCCAAAGCTTCCTGAGTAGGAATTCCGAAAGGGGGAGCTTTTCTAAAACATCAATCAAAAATGAATACAATTAAATATAAAATATTTGGATTGTGTCTCGTTTTGTCTATGGTTTCCTATAGCAATCAGGCACAAACTAAAAAAGCAGCTCCACAGTCTTACACGCTCGAAGGAAACATCAAAGGCCTGGAAGACGGAACCACAATTCAGTTAATTCCGGGGGCAACACATTCAGCAGAATCTGCCGTTGCGGAAACGACAAGTAAGGATGGCAAATTTACCTTTACTGGAAAATTAAATGAGCCGCGTTTATTTTATGTCTCATTTGGAAAAAATAAAGGAGCAATTCCAGTTTTAGTTGAAAATGCTAAAATTAAACTAACAGCTGAGGCTGAAGTTCCAAAAAAAGAAGACGAAAGATTTAATTTTAAAAATGAAGTCATTACCGGATCAAAAGCGAATGATTACTATAAAAAAGAAACTGCTTTTAGAGAAGATTTAAATAAAGATTACGCAGATTATCATAAAGGTACCGAAGAATTAGCAAAACTATATTCGAAAGCCAGAACAACAGGAAATAAAAAAGTAATGGATTCGATTGGAAATTCTCCTGAATGGAAAAACTTTGAAGCCAAAGAAAAAGCATTTTTTGCCAAAGTACAATCCAGTTCAGAAAACCTGATTACCAAACATAAAGCGACCTGGTGGGGACCCTTTTTTATGATGACACAATACAGTTATTTCACACCCGATCAAAAGCCGGTTTTTGCACAGTTTTCAGAAACAGCTAAAAAAAGTTATTACGGACAATTGGTAGATAAGGATTTAAATCCGAAGTCTTTGATTGGTACAAGTGTTGCCAATTTTGGATTAAAAGACAAAGACGGAAAAGCATACAATGTAAAAGATATCGTAGCCGGAAAAAAATACATTTTAATTGATTTCTGGGCATCTTGGTGCGCGCCATGCCGTAAAGAAATTCCAAATCTAAAAACGGCTTATACAGCTTATGCAGATAAAGGATTTGAGATTTTAAGTATCTCAATTGATAAAGATGAAAAAGCATGGCTTAAAGCATTGGGACAGGAAAATATGCAATGGCACAATCTTCTGGACGATAATAAAGTAAGCAATGCATTTAATGTAAAAACAATCCCGGCAACGTATTTAGTGGATAGTAAAGGGGTAATTATCAGCGATAATCTAAGAGGTGCAGCATTAGAGGAAAAATTAAAAGAATTGCTTAAATAGTAATAGTCAATTAAAAACAGGCATTAAGAAAAAACGCTAAGATCCAAACAGCTATATGAATTCAGGCAAGTGAAACGCCTTTTTTAAGCTTTCAATCGCTATGTCTCAATGTGTTAAAAAAATACAGGCAAAAACAAAAAAAATAACAATATGAAAAGTACCATCTTAAAATCAGGTTTAGCCGCTTTAGCGCTAATGACCACAATAACTTCCTGCTCTAAAAAGGAAGGTTTTACTATTAACGGAACAATTTCCGGATTAGATAAAGGAACCGTGTATCTCGAAAATACAGATGAAAAAGGAAATAAAAAAATAACAGACTCAGCTCAGATAAAAGAGGGAGTTTTTACATTTACAGGAAAAGTAGCTGAGCCGTTGCTGTATACAATAAAATTAAAAGGTCAGGAATATGGTGCTTTTCTGTTATTAGATAACGAAGACATTAAGATTGAGGCTAAAAAGGATTCTATTTTTAAAGCCAAAATTACCGGGGCAACCCAATACGATATTTACCAATCGTATTACAATAACGAATTCAAAAAAATACAAGCTATTGCCGGGCCCATTTATAAATTATCAGATTCTTTACAACAAAATGGAAAAGTAAAACTAACGCCGGAACAACAAACGATGATGGACAAAAAGTGGAAAGATCTACAAGCTTTCGCTGATGACTTAACAGATAAATATATATTAAAGAATAAAGATAAAATAGGTGCTGCACTAATAATCAGTGACCGAATTGTATCTTACGGGACACCGGAACAGGTAAAAAAATATTATGCTGTATTATCTCCTGAAATTCAGAAATCATTTTACGGAAAACAATTAAAAGCAACCATAGATCTTAATGAAAAAACAGCTATAGGATCTGTTGCCCCTGAATTTTCTCAAACCGACGTAACCGGAAAAGCCGTAAAATTATCCGATTACAAAGGAAAATACGTCTTACTGGATTTTTGGGCGAGCTGGTGCGGACCATGTCGTAAAGAAAATCCAAACGTAGTTTTGGCCTATAAAACCTACCACGACAAAGGATTTAATGTTTTAGGCGTTTCACTGGATGATAAAAAGAAACTTTGGGAAAAAGCCATCGAAAAAGACGGACTAACATGGACACATATTTCGGACTTAAAAGGATGGAAAAATGATGTTGCTGTTTTATACGGAGTAAAATTAGTACCCACTAATTACTTAATTGGACCTGACGGGAAAATTGTAGCCAAAAATCTTAGAGAAGAAGAACTTCAATCAAAACTGAAAGAAATTTTTAGTAAATCCTAAATAAGTTTTTTAGTCACAGTCACAATTGTCAGTTTTTTTGGGCAGTTTTTTCAAAGATTTCAACTGAAAACTATAAAAAAATATCACAAAAATGAAAAAATACATCTTTCTGGGCTATTGCTCATTAGCTTTCTTTACCCTGGTTTCAGCGCAGAACAAATCAATTAACTTTAAGAAAATAAAAGAGTTAGGCGGAATCGAAGAATATTTATACCAGCCCAACGGCATGAATGTTTTGCTTTTGCAGGACAATGCATCACCTGTGGCGACCGTACAAATTGTGTATCGTGTAGGGTCTAAAAATGAAGTTTTAGGAAATACGGGATCAACGCACCTTTTAGAGCATTTAATGTTCAAAGGAACGCCAACTTTCAACAAGAAAAATGGAAATACGATTACGGATGTACTTCAAAATACCGGAGCACAATTGAATGCGACAACCTGGTACGATCGTACGAATTATTTTGAAACCTTACCAAGTGATAAAATAGCATTAGCCCTTCAAATAGAAGCGGACAGAATGCGAAATTCTTTATTATTGAAAGAAGATAAAGAAGCCGAAATGACTGTGGTCCGTAACGAATTCGAGCGTGGCGAAAACAATCCAAACAGTTTGTTGGACAAAGAAATCTGGGCATCGGCTTATATCGCGCATCCGTACCATCATTCAACAATTGGCTGGAAATCAGATATTGAAAAAGCGCCAATCGAAGTATTACGTAATTTCTATAATACGTATTACTGGCCGGATAATGCAACTTTAACCATTATTGGAGATTTCAAAAAAGAAAAGGTATTCGAATTAATCGAGCAATATTTTGGTACAATTACCAAAGCACCAAACGCAATGCCACAACCCTATACCGAAGAACCTCAACAATACGGTCCCCGTAAAATAGTGGTTAAAAAACCGGGAGAATTGGGTGTGGTAAACAAAGCCTATAAAATTCCCGGAGCCTTGCATGAAGATGTACCGGCCTTAAATATTTTGGGAGAAATCATTGGTTCCGGGCCATCAGCGATTTTAAATAAAACTTTTGTAGATACCCGTTTGGGAATTTACGCTTATGCGAATGCTACAAATTTTAAAGAAGTGGGACTTTTTACCATTGGAGTTGGTTTTCAAACGACTTCGAAACATGAAGACATCGACGCTAAAATAAGCGAAGTAGTACTTAAAATTCAGAAAGAAGGCGTGACTCAGGATGAGGTAAATCGTGTCGTAGCCAAAATTAGTGCACAAACTATTTTAGCCCGTGACGGTTCCGGAGTTATTGCATCTGAGCTTAACGAAGCTATTGCAGCAGGAGACTGGACAGATTACATCACCGGAGTGGACAGATTAAAAAAAGTGACGCCAGCAGATGTTCTGCGTGTCGCTCAAAAATATTTAGTCGAAGATCAAAGTACAACCGGATATTTCATTCCGAAGCAAAATGGTACGCAAAATAAAGATACAGCTCAGGCCCATAATTTTATGCCGGAAAATGGACCGTTTTATTACAGAGATCCAAAACACGATCACGACCACGAAGAAGCTGCGGAATCTGTTTTATTGAAACAAATACATAACGCAGCAGAACTTGAAGAGAAAAATGGGGCAGAAAAAACAGCTTCTGCCTACAAAAGAGAAAAAGTAGCAGGAATTGATATTGTTTCAGTTAAAACATCGGCTAAGGATTTCGTGACTGTTGCAGCCAGTATTTCATTAGGAAACTATGCAAACGAAACAAAAAACACGATGATTCCGTCCTTGGCAGCATCTATGTTATCCAAAGGAACAACGCTGAATGACAAGTTTAAATTCTCGGAAAAACTGCAAAAATTAGGGGTAAACTTAAATGTAAATGCCTCGGTTTTTAAGATAAATATTGGTTTTAAATGTTTAAAAAAAGATCTGGATCAGGTAATTGCACTATTAGCAGAAGAACTTAGAAATCCTTTGTTTGATGCCAAAGAATTCGAAAATTTAAAGCAGCAATTCATCGGAAACACCCAACAAAGTTTAAACGATCCGGGCGAGAGAGGCAGCATCGCTTTGTCGCAGGCTATTTATCCAAAAGCAAACCCAAATTATAGTTTAAGTGTAGAGGATAATATTGCCAATATTAAGAACGCAACCTTAGATGAGGTTAAGGCTTTCCATAAAAAATATTTCGGACCGGCATCGATGCACTTGGTAATTGTAGGAGACACTGAAGGCGCAAACTTAAACGCATCAATAAAGAAATCATTCAAAAACTGGAACGGTGGAGTAGTAGAAAACATGAAGTTTGAAGAAGCTGTAAAATCACCTTCAAAAACGCAAGTCGTTACCATTGCTGAAAAACCAAGCGCCGAATTATTCATCGGACAATACACCGGTTTAAAAAGAGCCGATGCTGATTATATTCCGTTTTACATTGCCAATTATACTCTGGGTGCCGGTTTTGCCGGACGCTTGATGCAAACGGTTCGTGACAATGACGGTTTAACATATAATATTTCATCCGGAATGGGCGGAAATATCAGCACTGGAGGTTACTGGATGGTAAATGCTTCGTTTAATCCAACTTTATTTCAAAAAGGCTTAGACGCGACTATGGTTCAGATCGATAAATGGGTCAAAGACGGAATTACCGCAGCAGAACTTGAAAACAAGAAAACCAACTTAATTGGAAGTTTTAAAGTAGGAATGTCAACCACAAACGGAATGACCAGAACGATTTTAAGCTTTATCGAAAGAGGTCTGGAGCCCAATTACATTGAACAATATCCAAAAGATATTGAGAAAGTAACGTTGGAACAAGTCAATGCTGCCATCAAAAAGTATATTCAGCCGGACAAAATGATTGTCATTAAATCAGGTTCACTGGATAAGGATGGTAAGCCTTTGCAATAGCTGTTCTTTAGGAGCATAGTAACCGCATTCTTTATCATCCCCAGGAACGGGGTATGACACATCAGGCTCAACAACGATTGTCAATTTACTTTGTGAAATCTCTACTGCGATCACTTGTTCCTCGGGATGACAAGATTGTATTGCAAACTTTGATAAAGTTACCGCAATCCAATATTGCGACCGCGACTTGAAACCTGAAACCTGAAACCTGAAACCTGAAACCTGAAACAATTTTAATAGTAGTCTTTCATTTTTTTCATATTAGAAACTGAATTAGTAAGCAAATTTTCTAAGAAAGACCGTAAAAGAGCTGTTTGCCAACAGCTCTTTTTTTCCAAAAATATCAAACCAAAACCAATGAAAAATAGTATTGTAACCCTTATGCTGCTGGTGACTTGCAGCATATTCGGGCAAATGTACAATCCGGTAAAATGGAGTACTACTGTCGAGAAAATATCAGATAAAGAATATATTTTAAAAGCTAAAGCATCCATACAATCCGGCTGGCATTTGTATGGTCAATATATTGAAGAAGGCGGGCCGTCGCCAACTGCTTTTACCTTTAAAAATGCGAAGAAAAAATTCGAATTAATCGGAAAAACAACTGAAGACAAGGGACATGAAACAGTAGATAAGATCTTCGATATGAAAATTAAGTATTTTGAAGACAAAGCTGTTTTTACGCAGAAAATAAAATTGACTTCAGATGAAATTCCAAATATCGCTGCTGAAGTCGAATTTATGGTTTGTGATGACAGCAATTGTTTACCGCCATCATCTGAAGAATTATCTTTTAAAATTCCGAGTTCTGAAAAATTGGCTTCCGCCGAAGAAAATACTCTGATCCCTAAGGAAGATGCTGTAATAACAAAAGAAAAAACGGTTATTACAGGAGGAGAAAAAGCAGTTGTAAAAGACACTAAAAAAAATGAATCCAGAGGATTAGTAAGCATTTTTATAATTGCCTTTTTATCCGGTTTTGCCGCTTTGTTAACACCATGCGTTTTTCCGATGATCCCAATGACAGTGAGTTATTTTACGAAACAAAGCAAAACCAAAGCAGCCGGAATCAGAAATGCTTTGATCTACGGATTTTCGATCGTGATTATCTATGTTTTATTAGGTTCTATTGTAACCGCAGTTTTTGGTGCCGATTCGCTGAATGCATTGTCTACCAATGTTTGGTTTAACCTGATTTTCTTTGTTTTGTTAGTCGTTTTTGCCTGTTCATTTTTAGGTGCTTTCGAAATCATGTTACCCAATTCCCTTGCCAACAAAGTCGATTCTCAGGCAGATAGAGGAGGACTGATTGGAATTTTCTTTATGGCTTTGGCATTAGCCATTGTATCTTTCTCGTGTACAGGGCCAATTGTAGGAACATTGTTAGTTGAAGCCGCTTCAAAAGGCGGAATTGCGCCAATCGTGGGCATGTTAGGATTCTCGATCGCTATTGCTTTGCCATTTTCTTTATTTGCTGCATTTCCGGGCTGGCTGAATGCCTTGCCAAAATCGGGCGGATGGCTGAATACCGTAAAAGTGGTTTTAGGATTTCTGGAATTGGCTTTGGCATTCAAATTTTTATCCAATGCTGATCTGGTTTTGCAATTGCATTGGCTGGAAAGAGAAGTTTTCTTAACAATCTGGATTGCTGTTTTTGGCGTTCTCGCACTTTATTTATTTGGAAAAATTACTCTACCTCATGATTCCCCGTTAAATCATATTGCTGTCGGAAGACTGATTTTTGGATTACTTGTTTTAAGTTTTACGATTTATTTGATTCCCGGACTTTGGGGCGCACCTTTAAAACTAATTAGCGGATTTCCGCCACCCATGCACTACAGCGAATCGCCGGACGGATTTGGAGTTTCTAAAAGTTCTGGCGAAACAAAATCAGATTTGCCGGAAGGAGCTGAATTTGGTCCGCAAAATATCATCACATTTCATGATTATAACAAAGGAATGGAATTCGCAAAAAAAGCAGGAAAACCGGTTTTGTTAGACTTTACAGGATATGCCTGTGTGAATTGCAGAAAAATGGAAGAGTTAGTTTGGTCGGATCCTAAAGTTTTAGGTGTTCTAAAGAATCAGATAGTTTTGATTTCGCTGTATGTGGATGATAAAAAAGAATTGCCGCAAAACGAACAATACGTTTCTGAAACCACAGGTAAAAAAATCAAAACGATTGGAAACAAATGGAGCGATTTACAAATTAAAACCTATAAAGCCAATGCTCAGCCTTTTTATGTAATCGTAGACCATGAAAGTACCAATCTAACGGAGCCTTCAGCCTATAATCCGGATATTGAAAATTATTACAATTGGCTGAATTCAGGAATCAAAAAATTCAAAAAATAAACTTGTTTTAAAAGAAATACTATAATGAATGCTATTCTCAATAAAACGGAACCCACACTATTAGAACGTTATTTTTCTAAGTTTAGAGAAAACACCATTGGCGTAAATCATACTTTCGAATCAATTTACGGAAAACAAAAACTACTCTATGCCGACTGGATTGCCAGCGGACGATTGTATTTGCCGATAGAAGATATCATGCTCAATAAAATTGGTCCAATGATCGCCAATACCCATTCGTTTTCAAGCGAAACAGGTAAAGCTTCAACTTATGCGTATCAGCATGCAAGAGATTTAATCAAAAAGCATGTCAATGCAAACGGGCAAGATTGCCTGGTTGCAACCGGAACCGGAATGACTGCCGCTTTATCGAAGTTACACCGCATTATGGGTTTACGTTCCTATGATAATATTTACAACGTAAAACTACATTTTGATGATGAAAGACCAGTCGTTTTTATCACACACATGGAACATCATTCCAATCAGGTTCCGTGGTATGAAACCATTGCCGATGTAGTGGTTTTACCGCCAAATGGAAACAATTTGGTTGATCCCGAAACCTTGTCGGCAGAACTTAAAAAATACGCAGACAGAACTTTAAAAATTGGGTCGTTTACTGCTTGTTCTAACGTTACCGGGATGATTACGCCTTATCATGAACTGGCCAGAATAATGCATCAAAACGGAGGTTTTTGTTTTGTCGATTTTGCAGCTTCAGCGCCTTATGTTCCAATCGATATGCATCCTGAAGATCCGGACGAACAATTAGATGCGATTTTCTTTTCGCCACATAAATTCCTGGGAGGCCCCGGGACTTGTGGAATTTTGGTTTTTAATGAAAAATTATACCAATCTGATTTTCCGGATAATCCGGGAGGAGGAAATGTAAAATGCACGGATCCCTGGGGTGGTTACCATTACAGCGATGCCATCGAAATAAAAGAAGATGGTGGAACCCCGGGCTTTCTGCAAGTGATGCGAACGGCTTTGTGCCTGGAATTAAAAGACCAAATGGGGATCGAAAACATGAAAAACAGAGAAAAAGAGCTTTTAGATCTTTGTTTTTCAGAACTTCAACAGATAAAAGGATTATCTATTTTGGGAGATTTAAATAGGGAAAGAATTGGCTGCGTTTCTTTCACTATAGAAAACATTCATTACAACTTAATCGTCCGGATTATAAACGATCGTTTTGGAATTCAGGTTCGTGGCGGCTGGTCATGTGCGAGTACATACGCACATTATTTGTTTGATATTGATAACGAAGAATCAATGGTAATGACAAACGAACTTCTTCAGAAAAATCTAAGCAATAAGCCAGGCTGGGTCCGAATATCATTGCATCCCACAATGGCAACCGAAGAATTATTGTTTATTTGTAATGCCATACAAAAAATAGCTTCGTATTATGCAGAATGGCAGGAAGTGTATCGCTATAATCCAACAAACAATGAATTTGAAAATATTGTAAATCAGGAAACCATTGCCGAAAAGGTAAAAGAATGGTTTTGTTTAGAATAAGTTTCTAACAGATTTATAAATCAAAAGGTTTGAATCAGATCATTTTTGATTCAAACCTTTTTTTATTTTTCATGAAGGTGAAAAGCCTATTTCACCTCTTTTACGCTGTGTCCATAGACTCCAAAAGATAAAATAATAACAAAACACAACAGCGGAATAATATATCCCGACTGAATATCGTCGTGTTTCATATCAATCAAAGTCCCCATTCCGTAAGGAAGGATTGCACCGCCAACAATCGACATGACCAACCATGAAGACCCCGTTTCCGTATTCGATTTTAAGCCCACAATACCTAAAGAAAAGATCGTTGGAAACATAATCGACATAAAGAATCCGATTCCGCCAAGCGCGTAGATTACGTAAATTCCGGTTCCATAGATCGCTACCAAACATAATAAAATACTGCAAACGCAATAGATCGAAAGCAAAACATAATCTTTAACGAATTTTAAAAAGAATGTTCCAATAAAGCGTCCCGCCATAAACAAGAACCCATAAATACCAAGATAATATCCGGCTGTTTTTTCGTCTAATCCTCCGCCTTGCTGTGCAATCCTGATAAAGAAACTCGTAATACAAACCTGGGCACCAACATAGAAAAACTGCGCTGCCACAGCCCAGCTTAAATGGCGAAATTTTAATACAGAAAAGAATCCCGGTTTTACTTCAACTTCTGCATGTTGTGCTTTCATTGAAGGCAAATGCATGAAATAAAATAAAATAGCAACTAAAACCAATACCGTTCCCAGAATAATATAAGGCAATTTTACTGATGAAGCTTCTTCCAGCAAGTAGGCTGATCTTGCAGCGTCAGACATTGCGGCCATTTGTTCCGGTGTATGATTTTTTCCCGAAAGAATAAATAAAGAACCCACAATAGGAGCGACCATTGCTGCCAATCCATTGAAAGAGGCGGCTAAATTCAATCGTTTAGAAGAAGATTCCGGAGGTCCTAAAATCGCAGCATACGGATTGGCACTCGTTTCCAGAATTGTTAATCCACAGCCAATCACAAATAAAGCAAACAAGAATAATTCGTAAGTTCGGGTATTTGCAGCAGGAACAAACAGAAAAGCACCTGTTGCGAAAACCAATAATCCGGTAATAATGCTGTTTTTATAACCAAAGCGTTTAATTAACATTCCTGCCGGAATAGCCATTACAAAATAAGCGAAAAAGACCGCCGTATCAATCAATGTCGATTGGCGATTGTTTAATTCGCAAGCCTTTTTTAAGTGCGGAATTAAAATAGAATCCAGATTGTGTGCCATTCCCCAAAGGAAGAATAAGCTGGTAATTAATATAAAAGGCAAAAGGTATTTTGTTCCTGTTCCTTTTTCTGTAACGACCTCATGTTGATCGCCAATTTGGTTGGTTATTTGCATAGTTAGTTTTTTTTTTAAGTTAATAGGTTCAAAGGTGCATAGTTATAAAGGCTCAAAGGCTCAGAGGTTCAGAGTTGCAAAGGTTTTAGGTTCAAAGTCAGGAAACCTTTGTCTCTTTGTCTCTTTGTCCCTCTGATCCTCTGTTGACTAGTAATAAATGGTCACAAACAAGAACAACTTCCCCTCTCTGATTGATTATTTCAACGTGTTCTGTGACAGTTCCCATATCCGGTTTTTTGGCTTCTCCTTTTTCCGAGATCGTAATTTCAGAATGAATGGTGTCGCCAATATGTACCGGTTTTACAAAACGCATTCTGTCATATCCTTTAGAAAAAGCTTCCGGATTAATTTCAGATGCGGTCAGGCCAATGCCAATGCTAAAAACCATGGTACCGTGGGCAATACGCTGTCCAAAAGGTTGTGTTTTGCACCATTCTTCATCCATATGATGCGGAAAAAAATCTCCCGTATGACCAGCGTGAACCACAAAATCGGTTTCGGTTATCGTTCGCCCAAAAGTGACGCGCTTGTCACCAATTTGATACTCTTCGAAAAATGTTGATTTGAAATACATATATTTTTTAGTTTGATAAAGGTTAGAGTTTAGGAGTTAGAAGTAAGATTTTTAGAGGCAAGAAGTAAGATTTTTAGAGGCAAGAGGCAAGATGCAAGATGAAAGATGAAAGAGGCTAAGTTTATATGTTAAAAGTGAAATGGAAATAAAAATTATTTAATATCAATTGTTTCAAAATAACGATCAACTAACATCCTATATCTCACATATCAAATCTCAAATCTTTCATCTTGCATCTTGCATCTCACATCTTTCATCTCACATCTTGCATCTTTCATCTTGCATCTTTCATCTCACATCTCACATCTTGCATCTCACATCTTTCTTCCAAATTATAATTCGCCAAGAGTAACCCCGCCGTTTTTATTACTGATATAACAGGCTTCAACGACTTTCATGGTGTCGAGGACGTCCTGAACGCTTGCCAGTAATTGGGTATCTGAACCTTCTTTAAAACGCATTAGGTTGGACATTGTTCCTATAAAAGCTTCGGGAAACCATGAGCCTTCAAGTTTAATTTTTTGCCATTCGTATTCGCCTTTTTCGTTTTCTAAAGCATATTCGAATTCGTCCGGCAGTCCATCAGGATAATTCATTAACAAACCCATTTTGGCTTTTATAGCGCCTTTTGTTCCTTCCCATTTGATATAACTTTCCTCGTGTTTAGGGCCAAAATGATGATCATGGTTGGTATTGATCACGACATGTTTGTCTTCTCCATAATCTAAAATGATGGTAGAGCGGGAGGAGGATAATTTTTTTAGCGGATGTTTGGCCGTTTTGGCCATCACACTCTTCGGATTTCCCAAAAAGGATCTGATGCAATCGATATAGTGAACGCTGTGAAAAAGAATTTCCAATCTGGGGTGTTCCTTAATTAATGGAAACAATTCCCAAGGCGTGTTTACAGTAACTTTAAATTCAAAATCATACAATTCACCAATAATTCCTTCATTGATTAAATGTCTTGCAGCGCTTACAAAAGACGCAAAACGCAATTGAAAATTAATCGCCGCAACCAGGTTTTTGCGTTCACAAACCGCTACGATTTCACGTGCCTGAGCCAGATCATTTCCCATGGGTTTCTGAATCAAAACTGCGGCTCTGTCAGGCAGTTGTTCCAATATTTCGATGTACTGATCGGGTAGAACTGTAATGTCATAAACAGCGTTTGACGGCGCATTTTTAACCGCATCTGCTACATTTTCAAAAACATGTGCAATCCTGAATTGTTTCGCCAGATCATGTGCTTTAGAAATCGTTCTGTTGGTGATGCCAAAAACAGTAAAACCGGCCATTTCGTAAGCAGGCAAATGCGCATCTTTTACAATTCCGCTTGCGCCGATAATGATAATAGGCTGGTTGGTTTCCGGTAATTTAGGTTGATAGGGAATATTCATGTCTATTCTATTTTTTGAATATTAATTTGAGTCTCTTCTAATAATTGTGCCGAAGGAATATCACTATTTATAGCTTTTAAAACCATATGATCGATAAATTCAGCAACTTTTGGCCAAATTGGCGTTTGTGGTAATGTTAGCGCATTTTCGTGAAGCATTTCCAGTTTATGGTAAAACGGAATTAAAGTATTAATTTCTTTATCTTTCCAGGTCGATTTTCGGCAGCCAATTCCGCCTTCTGTGGTCAATAGTTTATCACTTTCCGGAGTAGTGGCAAATCGTAAAAAATCGTAAGCTAATCTTTTGTGTTTGCTTCCCGAACCAATTGTATACAACCAATACACATTCAAAGAAGCTGTTTTATGATTCGGATCGGATGGGAGGGAAGTAATATCAATTTTCCCTTTCACTTTTGATTCTTCGATAACTTCAGCCATCGAAGCAAATCCGAACCAATTGATAGCCATTGCTGCTTGTCCTTCAGCGAAAGCCATTCCCGCTTCAACCGAGCCAAATTCTTTCGACCTGGGATGAACGGCATTTTTGTCATTTACGATTTTACGATAAAAATCTAAAGCCTGAACGGCTGCTTCACTATGAATGGAGATTTGATTTTTCTCGTTGATTAGAGAGCCGCCACGAGTCCATAACTGCAGGCAGAAATCAAAAACCATATTGTGCCCGTCCGGATAATTGGCAAAAATACAGCCGTATAGATTTTGTTCGGGACGGTTAAAGAATGTTGCAATTTCTGTAAATTCTGCCCAGGTTTTTGGAGTAGAAAGCGCGTAACCAAACTGCTTCTTGAAATTTGCTTTTTCAGTTTCGTTTTCGAATAAATCCTTTCTGTAAATTAAACATTCAGGGCCATCGTGAAAAGGAAGCCCGTACGTGCCATTATCCAGTTGTTGTAAATGCAAAAGCGATTTGTGCCACCCGTACGGATAACTTTCAGGAGGATTTTCTGCTATGAATGAATACAAATCAAGAACCGCTTTTTCGTGTACGGCATCAAAAATCCAATCGGTATTGAGGTGCGCAATATCCCATTTCCCTTCTTTTAAACCCTTTTTTAAAATTGTAGTTTCATAAAGTTCGTGCAATTCGAGCGGAATCATTTCGGCTTCAGCCTGAATATTATTTTTAATACAAAATAAATCCCATAGCTTTTGCAGCGTACTCTCGAAAGGATCGAATTTTCGGATAGCGATTCTTATTTTCTTCATTATACAGCTATAAATTCTTTAATAATTTTATCATTATCCTGCCCTAATTTTGGAGAACCTTTGCCAGATACTAAATATTCTCCATCAATTTTAATGGGGCATCTTGTCGTTTCATAGGAGTAACCATCCAGCATTGTTACTTTTTGTGTAAAGTCTAAAACTTTGAAGCCTTCTTCGGCAAAAAGCTGTTGATAGTTTAAAACTCCGGCACACCAAATGTCTGCGGGTTCTAAAATATTCAGCCAGTGATCAGTACTCTGAGTTTGCAAAAGTGTCGCGAGAATATTTTTTATTGCATCTCTTAAAGTGAATTTATTTTCAGGAAACGCCAAAAGTGCATCGCATTTTAAAAGTGAAGCCAGAACCGGAATAGAGCCCATCGCCAAGGCCAGAAAGCCATTTTGGGTTTTGTAAATTCCATAAGGCGCGCCTAAATAAGCGTGAGCATTATTCGTTTTAGTCCGAACCGGTAATTCACCGCCATCATTAAAATAGGTCGTGATGGTTTCAAACTGAAAATCAAAAGCCGATTCTAACATGCTGACCTGAACTGAAGCGCCAATAGTATGAGTGGCTTTTCGGTATAAAGCCGCCAAAATTCCCTGAGCCAAATGTGCTCCGGCCAACATATCGACAATCGATAAACCCATTGGAACCGGACCATCATCCTGATTACCGCTCAGCCACGTTAAAGCCGTTAAGGATTGTAAAAGTAAATCCTGTCCCGGTAAATCTTTTAGATCCGGATGGTCGCCAAAACCTGAAATCGAAGCGTAAATAACATTTGGATTAAAAGCTTTGACGTCATTATAACTTAAACCAATGCGTTCCATAACTCCCGGTCTGAAATTATGCATCACGACATCAGCTTTAGCCAATAGTTTTTTTAATTTTTCAAGTTCCTCAGGTTCTTTAAAATCTATGGCAAACGATTCTTTATTTCTGTTAATGGTATGAAAAACAGAAGATTCACCATTCATAATCAGATCTGATGTATATAAAGTCCGGCAGATATCGCCTGTTCCCGGTTTTTCAATTTTTATCACGCGTGCCCCCAGATCAGCCAATCGCAAACTTGCAGAAGGACCTGATAGAAACTGGCTAAAATCTACTATTAAATAATCCTCTAATGGTTTCATGCGTTGTTTAAAAATTGTTCGTGTATTTTTGAATTGTCTTCTCCAACTTTAGGAGCTGCTTTTGTGCTCTTTAAAATTTTTCCGTCAAGCTGAATGGGGCTTCGGGTTGTGACCAAAGTTTCTCCATCAGAATTTTTGACGGTTTGTTTCAGTTCTAGTTCTTTTACAAAAGGCTGGTTGTCGAGTTCTTCATAATTGAATACTTTTCCGCACCAGATTCCTTCTTTTTGAAGTAATGTTGTCCAATAATCAGCTGTTTGAGTTAGGAGTTTTCCGGCTAATATTGCTCTGATTTCATCTCTTTTTTCAAACCACAGCTGTTTCTCACTATATTTTTTTAAATCAACGCCAAGCGTATTTCCAATAAAAAGCAAATCGCCCATCGCTAAGGAAAGAAAACCGTCCTGAGTTTGATATACGCCGTAGGGAGCACTCAAAAAAGCATGTGCACTTCCTTTAATATCGCCTCTTTCCGGCAACTGACCTCCATCATTTAAGAATGAAGTAAGGGCTTCAAACTGTACATCCAAAACAGACTCTAATAAACTTACTTCGACCAAAACCCCTTTTCCGGTTTTGACTCTTTTGAGTAATGCCGCTAAAATACCCTGAACAAAATGATTTCCGCACATTAAATCGGCCACAGCCAGACCAAACGGAACAGGTTCCTGACTTTTTCTGCCGCTTAACCAACTCAATCCGGATAAGGATTGCAGTAATAAATCCTGTCCCGGTTTTTTTGCCCAAGGACCTTTATCTCCGTAACCTGTAATAGTTCCGTAGATTATTTTTGGGTTGATGGACAATGTTTCATTAAAATCCAATCCTATTTTTTCCATGACGCCCGGCCTGAAATTATGGGTCATAATATCAGCCTGAGCGATCAGTTTTTTAATCAAAATTAAATCTTCAGGGTTTTTAAGATCAGCTGCAAAAGATTCTTTATTTCTGTTAATGGTATGAAACAGCAAACTGCTATCGTCGACAAAAAGATCTTTGATGCTCAATTGCCTGCACGCTTCCCCTTTTACCGGACGTTCGATTTTGATCACTCTGGCACCTAAATCAGCCAATTTTAATCCTGCTGACGGACCTGCCAAAAACTGGCAAAACTCCAATGCAACTAATCCTTCAAGTGGTCTCATGTGGTTTGCAGGTTTAGCGATTTTGCATAAAGCGAATTCAGGACTTCTAAAACCAATTCCTCATCTCCGCCATTCATCAGATAATCACGAACCACATCGCCTGCATGATCCTGAAAATACATATGTCCGGAATATCTTGGACGTAAAAAAGCACGTTCTAAAGCAGGTAAGGTATTCTTGAAATAGTCATGCGTTAAAGCATTAATTCGGTCACTTTTCCAGGCTTGCAGATGCCCCGGTTGTCCGCCATTATCAGCGAATATATTTTGTTGAACCTGTGATGATCCCGTAAATTCAGCATAAGCAATCGCTTCGGGAATATTTTTGCTGAAGGAAGAAACGGCTAAACCGGTTCCGCCCAAAGAACTAATCATCGGGTTGTTATTCAAACGGACCAAATCATAAAAATGAAGTAAGTTTTTGCTGTAACCTGTTCTCGAATAGTTAGAATATCCGTAGGCGAAAGGGCAGTAGGCAATTGCATCAGAATTAACCATAGCCTCATAAACCTGAATTGGATTTCTGTTAAAATTAGCAGGATCGATTAACTGTGCCAATTCGCGGAACATTTGTAAAGCCTTTTTTCCAATTTCTACTGAGATTACTTTTTCATCAGACTGAAACGGAGCTTCGCCCAAACTACAGCAATACATATAAAAACTCATCAAAACATCAACCGGAATTCCGGCAAAAGCCACTAATCCTTTTTTGGCCAGAGCCAATACATCATCATAGGTCTGAGGTACTTTTAAACCTTGTTTTTCTAAAATATCCAAACGTGCAGCTGCAACCGGAGTCGCGGCATCAATTGGTAATGCCCATAATTTGTCGCTAAAAACGTAACTTCCGTATGAACGCCCAACTGTATTGAGTTCCTGATCTTTTATATAGTCAGCAGAAAGGTGATCAGAAAGAGAAAGGATAGCATTGGTGTGCGCACCAAAACCTGTCCACGGATGATCGATTACCAATAAGTCGAATTTTTTAGCCAAATCTTCAATCGATGCGTCGGCAAATTCCTGCAGACTTCTTTTCTCCCAGGTAATTTCAATATTTGGATGTAGTTCTGTAAACCTTTGTGCTGTTGCAACCATTGGCAATAAACCTCTTGTATGATTCCACGTTATGCCTTTTAATAGTATCATTTTTATCGAATTATGTTGTCTTGATATTAGGTAGAATTAATAAATGTAAAAATTACAATTACAAAATTAGAAATAAGATTGAGATGACCAAGAAAATGTAACTTTTTACATTGATTTTTTTGCGTATAGTTTCATTGAAGGTTATTTTTTTTACAATGCCAATAAAAATTGTTATAATTTTTTAAAGAAAGATCATTTTATTATATTAGTAAGAAAATAAAATGTAAAATTATATTTAATCGATTACATTTGTAATTGTGTTTTTTACATTTATTAATTTCAGAAAACTATAACGATATAATTAAAGACTAAATACGAATAAAACATGTTTTCATTACAAAATAAAAAAGCTGTAGTAACAGGAGGAGGTAGCGGAATTGGCAGAGCCATTGCAACATTGTTTGCAAAACAGGGTGCAGAAGTGCATATACTGGATTTAACTGTAGAAAGTGCTCAGGAAGCAGTTGAAGATATTAGGAAATTAGGCGGCAATGTTTTTTCGCATGCCTGTAATGTGGCGAGTCAAAAGGACGTTTTAGCAACATTTGAAGCCATCGGGAATATTCATATTCTGATCAATAATGCCGGAATTGCTCACGTAGGTAAGGTAGACACCACTCCGGAATCTGATTTTGATCGGGTCATGGAAGTAAACGTAAAAGGAGTTTACAATTGTTTGTTCGCAGCAATCCCACAATTGAGACTTTCAAAAGGTGGTGTAATTATCAATATGGCATCCATTGCGGCATGGGTAGGCATCCCGGATCGATTTGCCTATTCTACTGCAAAAGGCGCGGTTATGGCCATGACTTTATCTGTGGCAAAAGATTATATCAAAGATAATATCCGTTGTAATTCGATTTCTCCTGCGAGGGTTCATACGCCATTCGTAGATGGTTTTATTTCGAAAAATTACGCTGGAAAAGAAGCCGAAATGTTCGAAAAATTATCACAATCCCAACCAATCGGACGCATGGGGAAACCGGATGAAATTGCCGCTTTGGCTTTGTATTTATGCAGTGACGAAGCAGGATTTATTACCGGAAGCGATTACCCAATCGACGGAGGATTTATTAAATTAAACAACTAGAGAAAGCTGCTAAGATTCTGAGATACTAAGTTGCTAAGTTTTTTAAGATTTAGGAAATTAGTTTTCAAGCTGTCAGGATAGCAACTCAACAACTTTAAAATAAATAATTAACAAAGTTGCTAAGATACTAAGTCACTAAGACTCTAAGCTAAAAAAAACTTAGAAATTTAGCGACTTTGTGCCTTAGTGACTAAAAAAAACAAAATATGAAATTAATACGTTTTGGAGAAATTGGAAAAGAAAAACCAGGAGTTTTAATTGGTGAAAAAAGATATGATGTTTCGTCAATTGTTTCAGACTTTAACGAAAGTTTTTTTGAAGAAAACGGTTTAGAAAAATTACAAAAAGCATTAGACAGTAATCCGGTTTTACCGGAAGTAGATGCGAATGTGCGTTTAGGATCTCCGGTGGCAAGACCGTCAAAATTAATTTGTATTGGTTTGAATTATGTAGATCATTGTGTAGAAACAGGCGCACCAATTCCAACAGAACCTATCATCTTTTTTAAATCAACCACTTCTTTATGCGGCCCTGATGATGATGTAATTATTCCTAAAAATAGTGTAAAAACAGACTGGGAAGTAGAACTGGCATTTGTTGTAGGGAAAAAAGCGAGTTATGTCGAAGAAGCTGAAGCTCTTGATTATGTTGCGGGATATGCTTTATTGAACGATTATAGTGAAAGAGAATTTCAGATTGAGCGTGGCGGACAATGGGCAAAAGGAAAAGGATGTGATACATTTGCGCCTCTCGGACCCTTTTTGGCAACAAGAGATGAAGTAAAAGACGTTGATAATTTGTCGATGTGGCTAAGCGTAAACGGTAAAAAGTTCCAGGACAGTAATACCTTAAATCTGGTTTTCAAAATCCCATATTTAGTACATTATTTAAGCCAGTTTATGACCTTGCTTCCTGGTGATATTATCAGTACAGGAACACCTCCGGGAGTTGGATTAGGAATTAAACCCGACCCAATTTACCTTAAAGCGGGGGATGTGGTAGAACTTGGAATAGAAGGTTTAGGTACAAGTAAACAAACTGCGGTTGCATATCAGAAGTAATCTAAAACAAAATTGAGAATGAAATTTATTGTATGTGAAAAACCACAGGAATTCAAATTAAAAGAAAAAGAAATACCGGAACCAAAAGAAGGTGAGGTATTATTAAAAATAAAAAGAATAGGAATTTGCGGAACTGATATTCATGCTTTTGGCGGAACGCAGCCTTATTTTGAATACCCAAGAATTTTAGGGCATGAGCTGGCCGCAGAATATGTAAAAGGAAATGCAAAAGGTTTTGAGCCGGGAGATAAAGTAACTTTTATTCCGTATTTCAATTGCGGAAAATGTGTGGCCTGTAGAAACGGTTTAACCAATTGTTGTGTGAATATCAAAGTTTTTGGAGTTCATATTGATGGCGGAATGGCCGAATATGTGACGATTCCGGAGCAGTATTTACTGCACGGGCAGGGATTAGATTACGATCAGCTGGCATTGGTAGAACCGTTGGCAATTGCTGCACATGGTGTTCGAAGAGCCGCTGTCGGACCTAATGATACTGTTTTGGTAATGGGCGCCGGACCAATTGGTATTGGATTGATTCAGTTTGCGAAAATTGCAGGCGCAAAAGTGATCGTGATGGACATCAACGAATACCGATTGGGTTTTTGCAAAAATGAACTGAATGCCGATGCGACAATAAATCCGTTAAACGAAAATGTTACTGCAAAACTGGCTGAAATCACCAATGGCGATATGGCCAATGTGGTTATTGATGCCACGGGAAACAGAAATGTAATGAATGATGCTTTCAATTATATTTCGCACGGCGGAAGATTTGTTTTGGTAGGGCTTCAAAAAGGTGAATTAACGTTTAGTCATCCTGATTTTCATAAAAGAGAATCGACTTTGATGAGCAGCAGAAACGCCACCATTCAGGATTTTGAATATGTAATGGAATGTCTTAAAAACGGAAAAATTGATCCTAAAAAGTACATCACACACAGAACTGGTTTTAGTGATATGATTGACAATTTTGGAAAATTGATTGATCCGAAAAACAATGTGATCAAAGCATTAATAGAATTAGATTAATTCATTGCGTATACTATTTAAACACATAGAAACATAGGTTTTTAAAATTATTAACTAAGATATTTTTCAGAAAATCAAGATTTTTTTCACCTAGCGAAATCTATGGGATTTATTTGAAGTGAAACAACTTTTTTAGATTATGAAAATTATGTTTCCAGGTGTTTAAAATTTATAACTACGGATAATCTCAAATAACCACAAAAAATGGATTTAAATTTAAAAGGTAAAATTATTGTCGTGTCGGGTTCGGCTGGCAAAGAAGGAAGTATAGGAGAAACGATAATCAAAAGACTGGCAGATGAAGGTGCAATTCCGGTACTTGTCGATAGGAATGACAGAGGTTTTGGTTATGCCGAAGCACTTCAAAAAAGAAATATAGATTCATTATTCGTTAAAACAGATGTCACGGATCCTGTTGAAATAGAAAATGCCGTTAAAAAAATCGTTGCAAAATACGGTAGAATAGACGCTGTGATCAATAATGTTGGCGTGAATGACGGAGCAGGTTTAGATTCTAGTTATGAGGATTTCATGAATTCGTTGAAACTGAATGTAGTAAGTTATTTTTTATTGACAAAATATGCGCTTCCATACCTGAAAGAATCGAGAGGAAATATCCTGAATATTGGTTCAAAAGTAGCTCTAACAGGACAGGGGGGAACTTCAGGTTACGCTGCTGCCAAAGGTGGGGTTTTAGGGTTAACCAGAGAATGGGCAGTTGATTTAATTCAGTTTGGAATTCGTTCGAATGCCATTATTATTGCCGAAAGTTTTACGCCGGCCTATGACGATTGGTTGAAAACACTTCCGGACGGTGAAACGGTTTTGAAGAAAATCAACAAAAGTATTCCGTTTGAAAGCCGAATGACCAAAACAGAAGAAATTGCAGATACAGCACTTTTCATCATTTCTAATCGTTCATCGCATACAACAGGACAATTTGTTTTTGTTGATGGCGGTTACGTGCATTTAGATCGTGCCTTAATCAGCGATGTAAATTAATATAAGATGAATAATCGTATTGATTCACATCAGCATTTTTGGAAATTTGATCCCGTAAGAGACAGCTGGATTGATGATTCGATGCAAAAGATCCAAAGGGATTTTTTGCCCGAAGATCTTTTACCGCTGCTTCAGCAGAATCAATTTTCTGGTTGCGTAGCCGTTCAGGCCAGTCAGTCTGAAGAGGAAACGGAGTTTCTTTTAGATTTAGCTTCAAAAAATGATTTTATAAAAGGAATCGTGGGTTGGGTTGATTTAAGAGTATCAAATATAGAAGAACGACTGCATCACTTTTCTTCTTTTAAAAAGATAAAAGGATTTCGGCACGTGGTACAAGGCGAAGCCGATGATTTTATGTTTAGAAAGGATTTTCGTAACGGAATTTCAGCTTTAAAAAAGTTCAATTATACCTATGATATTCTTATTTTTCATCGTCAGTTAACGGCTACAATAGATTTGGTACAACATTTTACGGATCAGGCTTTTGTAATCGATCATATTGCAAAACCGGATATAAAATCAGGTGATAGTGCTTCCTGGAAAAAAAGAATCGAGGAAATAGCAAAATACGAAAATGTAAGCTGTAAAATCTCAGGAATGGTTACAGAAGCTCACTGGAATAATTGGAAACCTTCTGATTTAAAACCCTATTTAGATGTTATTTTCGAAAATTTCCCAGCCAATAGATTAATGTTCGGATCAGATTGGCCCGTTTTGAATGTCGCATCAAATTATTCCGAAGTCGTAAAAACTTTAGAAGATTATATTTCGCAACTTTCTATAGAAGACCAGAATAAGATTTGGTTCGGGAATGCGAGTTCTTTTTATAATTTATAAAGAATTTTATCATTCTCCTTACATAATTAAAGCCGACGGGTTTGATCTTGTAGAAGGCACAATCTCGTCATCTCGACGAAATGACAAAGAAACTTAATAAAAAAGCAGGCTTTCCATCGGAAAGCCTGCTTTTTTATTAATCTATAATCTATAATCTATAATCTATAATCTATAATCTATAATCTATAATCTATAATCTATAATCTATAATCTATAATCTATAATCTATAATCTATAATCTATAATCTAAAACTTCACAGCCCCTTTAGGAACAGTCTCCCCAATAGTAGTTTTCTTTGCAAAATCAAAATTAGCTGATGAAGCAAATTCAATATTCTGAGAAGCCTCTCCATTAATAGAAATTGCTTTTGCTGATGTCGAATTGAATTCTACATTTTTCAAAGACAGATTTTTAGCATTATAAATTTCGAATACATTGCTGTCTGCAATATCCAGTTTTGCATTAGTGATTTTGATTCCCTTAGCATCAATGATCGAAAAACCTTTTTCTGCTGTAGCGATTAAGTTGGAGATTTCGATATTCTCTAAATTCATTTCAGGCAAACCTTGTAGAAATACGGCTTGCTGAGCGCCTTTAATCGTCACATTTTTGATTGAAATGTTTTTAAATTGTGGCGTTTCAACAGTGACAGGCATTGCTTTATTAATAATTTTATCTCCACCTTCTTCTAACGTTTCTGCTATTGATTTTCCTCCGTAATACAAATTAAAAGAAATAGCCTGCGACGGAATATCTGTCATAAAAATATCAGAGATATAAATGTTTTCCACCACACCGCCACGTCCACGGTTACTTTTAAAACGAAGACCAACGTCAGTTCCCATAAAAGTACAGTTCGATACATGCATGTTTTTTACACCACTGGACATTTCGCTTCCAACCGTTACACCTCCGTGTCCGTGATACACGATATTATTTTTTATGATGATATTCTCACAAGGAACGCCACGATCACGACCGTCTTTATCTTTTCCTGATTTAATACAAATCGCATCGTCACCCACATCAAAACTTGAATTTTCGATGATCACATTTTTGCAGGATTCTACGTCAAGACCATCGCCATTTTGTGAATACCACGGATTACGAACGGTAACATTACGCACAATTAAATCTTCAACCATTAATGGATGAATGTTCCATGCCGGAGAATTCTGAAATACAGGGCCATCAAACAAAACTCTTTTACTGTTTTGAATACTTACCAGCACCGGACGCAAAAAGTCATGAATTTTTTCAAAATCTTCTTTCGTTTTTAAGTCAGGGCGTACATTTTGATCGGCTCCTTTAGAAGCATTCATGAAAACTTCTGACGGATACCAGCTTGTTTTGTCTTTATTCAGAACACCGCCTGAAGCAACAAATTTTTTCCATTGCCCCTCCGTTAATTTACTCTTTTTAACCTGTCTCCAGACTTCACCTGAACCATCCCAGACACCGCTTCCGGTGAAAGCAATATTTTCAAGGTTTTTACCATAAATAGGAGAGATGCAGCGCCATGTATTCAATCCTTCAAAACTCGTCTCTATAATCGGATATAAACTCTTGTCAGGAGAGAATTTGATTAATGCTCCGGTTTCGGCATGCAATTCAAGGTTGCTTTTTAAAATAATAGGTCCGGTAAGCCAGATTCCCGCAGGGATAATTACTTTTCCTCCGCCTTTTTTTGAAACTGCGTCTATAGCATCAGCGAAAGCCTTAGTATTGAGAACATAACCGCCATTTACAGCACCAAAATCTTTTATGTTCACACTGTTTTTTGGAATTACAGGTTCTTTGACCTTTGCCATTTTAAACTCAATGTTTTTGTAAGTGTCATAGGATTTCGAATTCTGGGCGACAATGTTCTGCGAACAACTTGCAATCATAATTGCCAAAGCAATACGTAAAAAGTTAATTGGGTTAGTTTTCATTGATATTGTATTATGGTTAAAATTTGAATCTGAGTTGAAAGGTTTTATTTGCTGAATCTGTTTAATGATCCTTATTTTTTTATTGATAAGGAAAAAATAAATTACTATTAATCATAAAACTTAAATGTAATCGATTACACAAATCTATAAAAAAATATTCTAAATATTCCCCTTAATCGAAAGATTGCCACAAAAGAAATAGTAAAAGTTAAGAAAATATCTTTTATCCCCGTTCATTTCAATAATAGCAGGAGGGTACAGGATACTTATATTTTTATGTTCTTCTAAATTGTGCCATATATTTAAGGTAAATGTTAAAATGTCTACTGATGTAAAGTTTTTATTACTTTAAATTATTCTCCTAATAATTTTAATACCAAAAAAAGTTTAAAAATTCAAAATAATGCATTCAAATTCCTTTCGTAAAATTTTCATTGTTTTTTTTATTTTCTGTACCGTCTTTTCAGCCAACGCTGCTGAGATTTGGGTTTCCCCAAACGGAAAAGATACCAATGTAGGGACAAAATCAAATCCTGTAGCAACGGTACAAATGGCAATGCGAAAAGCCAGAGAACTACGCCGATTAAAAGATCCGTCTGTAAAAGGAGGGATTCAGATTATCATAATGAACGGTACTTATTATTTAAACGAACCATTGTTTGTGAGACCTGAAGATTCAGGAACTCCGGAAAGTCCAACCACAATTGTGTCAGATCTAAATGCAAAACCAATAATAAGCGGGGGATTTGAAATTAAAAACTGGAAAAAAGCCCCAACTATAAACGGAATAAAAAAAGCGAATGTCTGGGTGGCGGATGCGCCTAAAATAGCAGGCGAAATTATTAATTACCGTCAGTTATGGGTCAATGACAAAAAAGCGGTGCGTGCTAAGAGCACTTCCGGAAACACCATGGACCGTATTTTGTCCTGGGATCATGAATCGCAAACGTGTTGGATTCCGTTTAAAGACAAGTCGATTAAGTTTGAGCCGGGAATGGAAATGTTCATCACACAATGGTGGTCAGTGGCCAATCTTCGAATCAAAAATATCGAAATTCAAAAAGACAGTGCAAGACTTTCTTTTGAACAGCCGGAAAGCCGTATTCAGAGCGAACATCCGTGGCCGGCACCATGGATTTCGAAAAACAACGGAAATTCAGCTTTCTTTTTAAATAATGGGATTTCGATGCTGAATGAAGCCGGAGAATGGTATTTGGATAAGAAAAATGCCAAAGTCTATTATATTCCAAGAGCCGGAGAAAACATGAATTCGGCTAAAGTTACCATTCCGGTTTTAGAAAATTTAGTAGAAGTAAAAGGCACTATCGATGCTCCGGTACATGATTTTAGATTTAAAGGGATTTCGTTTCAGTACAGCAATTGGCTTCGTCCTTCGCAGCAAGGTCACGTTCCGTTACAGTCCGGTTTGTATTTATTGGATGCTTATAAATTAAAGATTCCAGGAACTCCCAATCAGGCCAGTTTAGAAAATCAGGCGTGGGTAGGAAGACCAAGAGCGGCTGTAGAAGTGAATTATGCTAATAATATTCAGTTTGAATCCTGTCGTTTTGAGCATTTGGCCTCAACGGGATTAGATTTGAATAAAGGAACAAATCATAATATCGTAAAAGGAAACTTATTCAAAGACATTGGCGGAAGCGCTATAAACGTTGGAGTATTCTCAGAAGAAGCTTTTGAAGCCCATTTACCATTAAATGTAAAAGACGAAAGAGAAATTTGTTCTGATGAATTAATTGCGGATAATTTGATTACCAATGTTACCAATGAAGATTGGGGAACGCTGGGAATCAGCGCAGGTTTTGTTCGCAATATTACGATCGAACACAACGAAATTTCAGATGTATCCTACTCCGGAATCGCAATGGGCTGGGGCTGGACACACACGGCAAATGTGATGAAAAACAATAAAATACTTGGGAATAAAATTCATCATTATGCCAAACATCTTCATGATGTTTCGGGCATTTATACCCTTTCATCACAGCCAAACAGCAGAATCGAAGAAAATTATATCGATAAGGTTTACAACAGTCCTTATGCACACGATCCGTTTTTGTGGCTGTATTTGTATACAGATGAAGGAAGTCAGGGATTTACGATCAAAAACAACTGGATTGCGACCGAGAAAATCCTTAAAAATAATAATGGTCCCGAAGGCAATATCTGGCAGGATAACAATCCGTATGTAAGTACTAAAATCAAAGATGCTGCCGGAATCAGAGCGCCCTATACGGACTTAACTAAAGAAGTTTTTATTGATGAAAGCTGGGGATTACAAGAATTGCCAAAATCGGTTGCGATCGAATTAACAGGATCTGATTTTGATATCGAAAAAATAAAATCAACTATAAAAGGATTCCGAATTGTAGGTGAATCGTTGTACCAATGGAAAAATCGCTTGGTGATTTATGGTAAGATGAATCAGCCGGAAAGAACAAAGCGAAAGCTGGCGTTGGCTTTTCCATCCCTTCAAATTAAAATCTTTGAAAATCCGATTTATGATTTCCAAAATTTTGACAGATGCAAAGAGTCAAAACCGGCATCAGAATGGGAGAATATTGTTTTGACAGCCAATTTGGTCGATGATCCAAAGTTGCAAAAGGAATATGTTGATTATCATACCACACAATTCGAAAAATGGCCGGAAATCGCAAAAGGTTTCTGTAATGCTGATTTTCAGCAATTGCAGGTTTTCAAAAATGAAAAACAACTGATACTGATTATCAGTATCCCAAAAGGAGAAAATCTGGATAAACTGAATCCAAAAACAACCCAAAATAATCCGCGCGTTGACGAATGGAATGCTTTAATGAAAAAATACCAAACCGGAATCGAAGGAGCAAAACCAGACGAAACCTGGATATTTCTAAATAAAGTAGAATCGAAATAATTACATATTATTATCCTAATAGGTTTTAAAAACGAGTTAGGATACTATGGAAAATCTAACTATCAAACCAAAAATATAAATGTTAAGAATAGCCATTTTAGGACTCGGAGAAGGCCGAAGCACCATGTCGGCAGCTTTAGGAAGTTCAAAATTAGAACTCGTAAAAGTATGCGACAGAAATGAAGAATTGTGTAAAAAGAGAGCAGGGGAATTTGATTTCCATTCGTACACCACCAATTATGATGATTTATTAAAAGATGATTCCATTGATATCATCGCCATTTATACCCCCGATCATTTGCATGCCGAGCATATAAAACAAGCATTATTGCACGGGAAACATGTAGTTTGTACCAAACCTTTTATCGATGATCTTTCAGATGCCGCAGCACTTTTAGAACTCAGTAAAAAAACAGGTAAAAAGGTTTTTATAGGTCAGAGTTCACGATTTTTTGAACCTGCAAAAAGACAACGAAAAGATTATGAAGAAGGATTAATAGGTGATTTAATCACGATTGAAGCGCAGTATCACGCTGATCACAGATGGTTTTTAGAGAAAGAATGGTCGTTGTTGCAGTCTTTCAAATGGTTGTACGGAGGTTTAAGCCATCCCGTTGATTTCATCAGATGGTATTTGCCTAATATCGAAGAAGTAATGGGGTACGGAATGATCAGCAGTAACGGAAGTGCTGCAGGTTTGAAAAATGAAGATACGATGCACTTTATCTTCAAAGCAACAGACGGAAGAATCGCCAGAGTAAGTGGAGTATATACTTCGCCAACGCAACCTGCGCAGCGTGATAGCGGAATGAGCACGATTTTAAGAGCAACCGAAGGCGCAAGTCAGGCAGATTACCATGAATTGCGTTATGCGGTTACTGACAAAACCGGAGAAGAAAAAGTAATTACGTGGGGAGATTCAGCCTTAAAACATTATTTCCGTTTTGAAGGACAAAGCCATCACGCAGGAGAATATCAAAATTATCTGGAATATTTCGTAGACAGCATCGAACTTAATTTCACGGCTTATCCGGATATGGAAGAAGGCATCGGAACCGTAGCTTTATTGCAAGCAATGGACAGATCACTGCAAACCGGATTGCCAGTAAAAATAGCTGACGTTCTTAACGAATACGGACTATGAACAGCATCTACGATAAATTAACAACGCTCGATTTTATAATTGTTGCCGTTTATCTGGTAGCTTTATTAATTATTGGCTGGGTAGTAAGTGTCAAACAAAGCAAGAAGAACGAAACCCTTTTTCTCGCCGGAAACTCACTAAACTGGTACAGCATTGGGTTCAATATGTGGGGGACAAATGTTGGTCCGTCATCTTTATTGGCATTTGCGAGTATTGGTTACGCCACCGGAATTGTAGCCGGAAATTTTGAGTGGTATGCTTTTGTTTTTTTACTGCTTTTGGCAATGGTTTTTGCACCGCGTTATATTGCGAGCAAAGTAAGCACGATGCCGGAATATATGGGAAAACGCTATGGCGACAGCACACAAAATATTTTGGCCTGGTACGCTTTAGTCAAAATTTTGGTAAGCTGGTTATCATTAGGATTATTCAGCGGAGGCGTTTTAGTACGTCAGATTTTGGGAATCCCGATGTGGCAGAGCGTGACCGTTTTAGTGATTTTTTCAGGAATTTTTACTTTCGCCGGAGGACTAAAAGCGATTGCAAAAGTCAATGTTTTTCAGATGATTTTATTAATTGTCGTTTCATTAACCTTATCTTATTTAGGTTTACAAAAATTGGGAGGAATAGATGTCTTAATTGCTAAGACACCTTCTAATTTCTGGAATTTAGTACAGCCCGCAAACGATGCGCATTATCCGTGGCCTGCCATTTTATTAGGATATCCTGTTGCTGCTGTAGCTTTCTTTTGTACCGATCAATCGATGGTGCAGAGCGTTTTAGGAGCGAAGAATCTGGAACAGGGACAATTGGGCGTAAACTTCATTGGCTGGCTAAAGGTGATGGCGTTGCCCTTGTTTATTTTACCGGGAATTTTGTGTTATGCTTTATATCCTGAATTAGGCAAAAACTCTGATTTGGCTTATATGACCATGGTGACAAACCTTTTCCCTAGCGGAATGAACGGTTTGGTAATTTGTGTGATGATTGCTGTTTTGGTAGGAACAATTGGTTCGTCGCTGAATGCGTTAAGTACCGTCTTTACGAATGATATTTATGTCAAGAAATTCAACCCGACAGCGACTATAAAAGATCAGATTAAGATTGGAAGAATCACCATTGCAGCCGGATGTTTGTTTGCGATTCTGATCGCCATTGCAATCGACAATATAAAAGGACAAAATCTATTCAATATATTTCAGGCGGTTTTGGGCTTTTTAGCACCTTCATTATCCGTTGTCTTTTTGTTGAGTATCTTCTGGAAACGGACGACAAAGAAAGCAGTAAACGCAACATTATCCTGGGGATCTGCTTTTAGCTTATTCGTTGGGGTTTTGTATCTCTGGATTTTCCCTGCTGATGTTTATACCATCTGGCCACACTTTTTATTGATATCCTTTTACATTTTTGCCGTTTTATTGGTTGCAGCAGTTATTATTTCATTATTGGATAAAAGCCCGGAAACCAATTTTTCAGTTGAAGTTGATATTCCTAAAACGAGTATGAAAGTTAAGCTGTTGTTTGGTTTGTTGGGATTAACGATTTTGGCTTTGTATTTTGTTTTTAATGGGAATTAAATAACTCAGAAACATTTCAACCATAGCCCAAGGTTTCAACCTTGGGAAGCATAATGTTATATATTTTGCGCCCTAGTGGTTGAAACCACTGGCTATGTTTGGAAATGCTATAATAGTAATTAGTCTATTTAAGGAAAACCTTATTCTTTTAAAAGTTACTCTTGATAAAGCAATTGCTGTTAAAGCAGATGAATTTGTAGGATTGTAATTCAAGCCACTCTTTGGAGTGGTTTTTTTATGGATATTTTTTATTTTAAAATTTCTGAAGTAAAGATTTTAAAAAAAAATAAAGTCTGATTATTAGCTTTTAGTAGAAACTAGCAACTCTCGAATATCAACTTTCAAAAACTTAGAAATCTCATAAAGTGTTTCAATAGAAGGCTGATATTCATTCGTACACCAACGAGAAACAGTCGATACGGTTTTGCCTAAATGTTTGGCTAATTCCTTATTACTTCTATTGTTTTCAACTAAAACAACCTTTATTCTATTTAGCTTAAGTTTCGACATAATGTTGATTTATTGCTTTTTCATGCAAATATGATATATTTTAAATATAATAAAAAGTATAGTGTAATTATTCAAAAGTGCTATGAAATTATAATTTAATTAGATCTTGTTATTATTTGTAATAAAATTTTTACTACATTTGCTTTAATGAAAGAAAAAACTGAAATAAAGCGATCAGAAAAACGACAATTAAAAATCCATCGAAAATATATTCGAAGATCATATATGCGTTATGTTATATTTCCTGAAATCCGACTTTGTGGGAAGTGGCTCAAAGATATCGGCTTTGAATGCGGACAATCTGTAACAGTTTTACATGAGAAAAATAAAATCATTATCACGGCGAATGATGAAATTGAAAAGAACAAAAAGTAAGGATTGCTAATTATTTTTAATGAAAATGATACTCAGAGATAAACTTTAAAAAATAATTAATAATGCTTCAGAATCCCCGAAGCATTTTTTTATGACGATTTTTAAGTAGTCTGAATGATAAATCTCACAAGCCATTATCTATTTGAAAAAAAATCAAATAAAATTTAAAGAATTAAATAAAAAAATGGGACTAAAATTACAGTCATGGTATAAAAAAGGTTAATTATTCCGCGTAAACAGGACAGTACAGGTTGTGAAATGTAAAAATAACATTTATCTTTAGCCTTAAATTATTTTTATATGAAGAACCAATTTTCAATTTCCAGATTTTTGTTTGTTTGTCTTATTTTTTGTCCTTCCGTTTTTCTGTTTGCGCAGGAAAAATCAAAAGAAGCGACATGGATCTGGTATCCAGGAGATTTTGAAGTTTGGTTAAGCAATAAAATGCAAGTAAAACGTACAGAACGTGAAGCGGTATTTCCACCGCTTTGGCAATATTATAGTCCTTATGCGCTGGTAACTTTTCAAACAGAAGTAGACATTCCAAAACCAGACGAGGTAAAAATCTATTCAGAAGGACCTTTTCAATTACTTTTAGATGGTGTTCAGGTATATGGGCAGCCAAAATCAATAACAATTCCTGCCGGAAAACACAAAATTTCCTTTAAAGTTTATAATCAGGAAGTACTGCCGGCTATTTATATTGATGGTAAATATGTTAAATCTGATGCATCCTGGAAAGTGACCAACGAAGACAAACTTTGGATTGACGAAACTGGAAAAGCACAGCAATCCGGTACACCTTGGGTGCCTGTTGGTTCTTGGAATTTTAATGCACCGGAGCATAAACCTTCGGGATTTAAACTGACAACCAAACCTATGAATGCCAAAAAAACAGAGAAAATAGGAGCTGGTCAATTAGTAGATTTCGGGAAAGAAACGTTTGGTTATATCAAAATTCACGGATTAAAGGGAAAAGGTAAAGTAGCTCTTTATTATGGTGAATCCCGTGAGGAAGCACTGGATTCTGCCAGATGCGAAACCTTAGATCATTTATCTTTTGATGGAAACCAGTCTGAAACGTACACACATGACGGATCTAAAGCATTCCGCTATGTTCAGGTACAGGCAGATGCAACGGTAAAATACGATTCTATTTCGATGCTTTATGAATATTTGCCATTAGATTATCGTGGTGCATTCAAATCTTCAGACGAACAATTGAATCAAATTTGGGATGTTTCGGCTTACACAATGCATCTAACGTCCCGCGAATTTTTTATAGACGGAATCAAACGCGATCGTTGGGTTTGGTCTGGCGACGCTTATCAAAGTTATTTAATGAATTATTATTTATTCTTTGATTCAGCTTCTGTAGAACGAACCATGTTAGCGCTTCGCGGAAAAGAACCTGTAACGGCGCATGTTAATATCATAATGGATTACTCGCTTTATTGGTTTGTGGGGGTTTACGATTATTATTTGCACACAGGCGATACGAAATTTATCGAAACTTTTTATCCGCGAATGAAGTCACTTATGGAATTCTGTTTAAAAAGAAGAAACACAAGCGGATTCCTGGAACCTTTAGAAGGCGATTGGGTGTTTATTGATTGGGCAGACGGTCTGCCAAAAACAGGAGAAGTTAGTTTTGAGCAAATGCTTTTAGCAAGAAGTTTAGAAGCGATGGCGGTTAGTGCTGAAATTGCAGGTGAAAAGGAAGACCAAAAACAGTATCAAAAATTAGCGGATGATTTAAAAACAAAATTATTTGATGTGTTTTGGGATAAAAAACAAAACGTCATGAAGCACCAGCGCATAAACGGTAAAGTGGAAGACATTGTCACCAGATACGCTAATATGTTTGGTATTTTTTTCAATTATTTTAATGAAGAGCAAAAACAAAGTATCAAAAACAAGGTATTGCTCAATGATAATATTCTTAAAATTACAACACCATACATGCGTTTTTACGAGTTAGAAGCTTTGTGTGCTATGGGCGAACAGGATTACGTCTTAAAAGAAATGAAAGATTATTGGGGCGGAATGTTAAAAGAAGGCGCAACATCTTTCTGGGAAGAATATAACCCAAACAAAAAAGGAGCAGAACATTTAACCATGTACGGACGCCCTTATGGTAAAAGCCTTTGTCATGCCTGGGGAGCAAGTCCGATTTATTTATTAGGAAAATATTACCTGGGCGTAAAACCAACTTCACCGGGATATTCAGAATACGAAATCAAACCTAATTTAGGAGGTTTAAAATGGATACAAGGAAAAGTGCCAACACCAAAAGGAGAAGTAGAATTGTATTGCAGTACCAATGAAATCAAAGTAAAAGCAGCTGAAGGCGAAGGGAAATTGATTTTTGAAAGTTCAACCAAACCCAAAACAAATTCAGGAACGATTACAACATTGGCTAAAAATAAATACCAGCTGATTATTAAGCCTAATGTAGAATATGAAGTGAGTTATAAAGCACTATAATTTTACGTTTAGTTTGTCATTCCGACGAAGGAGGAATCACACGCGTAACCACAAAGATTGTCACGCCATTTTTGTCATTTCGAGGAACGAGAAATCTTCGCAAGTAGCTCCATAAAGATTGATCTGCCAGGCGTGCTCAGCAAACGAAAATTTCTCCTCCGTCGAAATGACAAGATTGAGGGAATTCAGAATTCATTAAATAATAAAAAACCAATGTTTTCAAAAAATACAAAATACAATTTCAAATTAAAAACAGCTTTCCTGATGCTGTTAACTGTCTGCATTCAAGTTTCAGCACAAAACAGCGCATGGAAACCCGCTTCTTTTGAAGTTATACAATCAAATTACAAAACATTCCAAACAACGCAATATGCGCACATATTTTCAGGAAGCAAACATAATATTGTTCGTTTAGCGCCGGAATTGCAAGGTTTGCAAGGTGTAGAACTTCCTTTAGAGGCATATAAAAAAGGAACAAACGCTCCTTTACAATTAAAATTCAAAGAACCGGTTCAGGTTTTAATTGGTGTTTTTAAGGAAAACAATGCAGAATATCTTCAGGCTGATAAATTGCTAAATGCAAAATTAGTTTTAGAAAATGCAGTAACAATAACAGGTTTACCGCCAGTAAATGTTTATTCGGTTTCTTATCCAAAAGGAACTCAAACTATAAATCCGGGAAAAGGATTATTTGCCCTTTTAGGTGTTGTGAAAAGCAGTCAAAAAGTAACCTTTAGAAACGCAGTACTTCCGGACGGTAAATTATGGAATCCAACATTTATCGTAGAAGGATTTTCAGACGAGAAACCGCTGTTTGAAATTGTTGGCGGAGAAAATAAACCTGTTGTAGAAGAAGGAATGCCCGGAACAGAAGGAATTCAAGGCGGTTTTGAAGGCGGACGCGTGGTAAAAGTTGGTGATACGTATCATATGTTTCCAACCGAAAGAGCCGGAGAAAAAGGAGTAGATTATTATTACGATCGCGTAAAAACCAGAATTGGGCACTGGACCAGTAAAGACGCTATTCACTGGAAAAGAGAATCGACGATTTACCAGGCCAGCGGCACATATGCCGTAACCGAAGATGATAACCCAATGAATGATCGCCGTGCCGCTATTTGGTCGTATATGCCGGTTTTTAATGAAAAGGCAAACAAATGGTACGGCTATTATTTGGCCTATACAGTGAGTAAAGAAATAGAACCCAATCATTCCTTTGGAAGGATTTGGAGATGTGAATCAACAGTAGACGGAATCAATGGAATTGGCGGGCCGTATAAGGATATGGGCATCATCATGGAACCCGGATTAGACTCAGAACCATGGGAAGGGCGTCAGGGCGTGGCTTCGTTTTTTCCGTATAAAGTAGGCGATAAGTATTTTGGTTTTTATAGCGGAGCGTATCCGTTTAATTCCTGGGCAGATTATCCAAAGAAATCAGGAAAAGGCTGGTTTGTGGCTTTAGCCGAATCAAAAAGTTTAGAAGGTCCATGGTCAAGAATAAAAGAGGGCAATAATCCGATAAGGACAATGCATCCGTTTTTTGTAGAAAATCCAATTGTGAGTCAGCTTCCAAACGGTTTATACATTGCCATTTTTGACGGAGGACCGGACGGTTGGGGACATCATTTACCCAACATGATCGCCTATTCAATATCAAAAGATGGCAAAAATTGGGGAGAGGCAAGATATCTGCCCATAGAAACAAAAGTCGATAAATGGTGGGATATCATGAGAACGCCATTATGTCTAATTCCAGAAGGAAATGACGTTTACACTATTGTTTACGCTGCAATAGACCTGAAAAGAAGATTTCACCCAATGGGAATGGTTAAAGTAAAACTAAACAAAGAAGTGATGGAAAAGAGATTGAAAGCTTTGGAATAGAGAGAATAGAATAGAGAGAATAGAATAGAGAGAATAGAATAAAGAGACAAGAGTAAAGAGTAAAGAGTAAAGAGTAAAGAGTAAAGAGACAAGAGTAAAGAGACAAGAGTAAAGAGACAAGATTATAAAACCTTTGCGGCTCTGCGACTTTGCGAGATTATTTTATCGACTTGATTTATAAAGAAAAATAAAAAAAACTCAATGCCTTAGCGCCTTCGTGGCTAAACCATAACAAATGAAAATTAATTACCTATTTATCGCCATTACTGCAATTTTAATAAGCAGTTGTGCGACCACAAAATACAAGAAAAGAGACATCAACGAAACCGTAATGCAGGAGATTTACAACGAGATCAAAACGCCTTACAAATACGGTTTGGTTATGGTTCCGACTGACAACTCCTATAAAATGGATTGCCCAAGTGTATTCAGAAAAGACGGTAAATGGTTTATGACCTATTTAATTTATGACGGAAGAGGTTATGAAACCTGGCTGGCAGAAAGCGACGATTTACTTAACTGGAAATATTTAGGAAAAGTGATGTCTTTCTCAGAAAACGAAAAACATTGGGATGTCAACCAAAAAGCCGGATATATTTCGTTGCAGGATCCAACATGGGGAGGAAGCTACGAATGGGAAAAATACGATGACAAATACTGGATGAGTTATTTTGGCGGAGACAGTAAAGGTTACGAAGCAGGCGTACTATCGATCGGAATGGCTTATACAAAAGAAGCTCCGACAAAACCACATGAATTCCAAAGGTTAGAAAATCCGGTTTTAACGCCAAAAGACAAAGACGCCAGATGGTGGGATAATAGTACGATGTATAAAAACAGTGTGATTCGTGACAAAGATAAATTGACAGGACATAATTTTATTATGTACTACAATGCCCGTGGTGATAGTATAAATCCTGCTAAAGGCGCAGAGCGTATTGCGATGGCAGTTTCGAACGATATGAAAGAATGGAAACGCTATGGTGATAAACCATTAATCAATCATCATAAAGGAATCTCAGGAGATGCCTATATTCAGCGTATTAACGATACTTGGGTGATGTTCTATTTTGGAGCTTTTTGGACGGGTTGGAATCAAGGTGCATTTAACCGTTTTGCTGTTTCGAATGATTTAGTAAACTGGACCGACTGGAAAGGTGAGGACTTAGTCAAATCTTCTGAACCTTACGATGATATGTTTGCGCACAAATCATTTGTAGTAAAACACAACGGAGTGGTGTATCACTTTTATTGCGCCGTAAATAAAGCAGAACAAAGAGGGATTGCAGTAGCAACATCTAAAGATTTAGGGAAAAGCGAAATGAATTTTGTGGCGCCGCCGGAGAAGAAAAAATAGTTTTTAGTCTCATTTTCATTAGTAGTGATTAAAGATGTAGTCCCTACAGGACATTTAGATAGAGGGTCGATTTTTGTTACCAACATTTAATCTCTACGAGATATTCCGTTAGGAATTAAATGTTGGTAGTATCAAGGTTATGAATATTAATTTTTTGGATGCTCCGTTAGGATTTTAATTTAGGTAGGAATCAATATTTAATCTCTGCAAAATATTCCGTTAGGAATTAAATGTCGGTAGCAAATAATATACGTAAAATGAATTTTGTCCCGTAGGGACTACACAATATAATTAGACAATAATGAATAATATAAAAATAATGTCAATTCATATTTATCAATTTTTCAGGTTTCGATTTTCGAATCACATTTTGCATTTCACAATTTGCATCTTGCTTCTAACAATTAGCGGTCATGCACAATCCGTAACAGGAGAACCTGCGGGAATTCCTGAATTGAATAAAAAATACGAATTTGCTCCATGGGAAGATCCAACGGTTACAAGTATCAACAGACAACCATCAAGAGCAACGGCATATTCATACACCAATGTTGAAGATGCCTTAAAAGGTGACAGAACAAAAAGCCGGCTTAAAATGCTGACCGGAGATTGGGATTTTAAATACGCATCGAATCTCAAAGAAGCTTCGAAAGATTTCTATAAAGGAAGAGTTGCCGGCTGGAATAAAATAGAAGTACCATCAAACTGGGAATTAAAAGGTTATGATATTCCCATTTACAAAAGTGCCGTTTATCCTTTTAGACCTATAAATCCGCCTTTTATTCCTAAAGATTATAACGGAGTGGGTTCGTATCAACGCAGTTTTACCGTTCCCGAAAATTGGAAAGATATGACCGTTACTTTGCATTTTGGTGCTGTAAGTTCCGGATTTCAGGTTTGGCTTAACGGAGAATTTTTAGGGTATGGAGAAGATAGTTTTCTGCCTTCGGAATTTGATATTACGCCCTATTTAAAAGAAGGCGAAAATGTAGTTTCGGTTCAGGTAATTCGCTGGACAGACGGTTCGTATCTTGAAGATCAGGATCATTGGCGTGTAAGCGGAATTCAGCGTGAAGTTTTTATTATGGCAGAGCCAAAATTACGCATTCAGGATTTCTTTTATCAGACTAAATTAGATAAGCAATACAAAGATGCTTCTTTTCAACTGCGACCAAAAGTAGAAAACCTGACAGGCGAAAAAATCAAAGATTATACTTTTCAGGCACAATTGTACGATGCCAATAATGTGGCTTTATTCAAAGAACCACTTCAAAAACCGGTGATCGATATGATCAACGAAAGTTATCCCCGTTTGGATAATGTACGTTTTGGAATGTTTAAGGAAAATATCACTAATCCAAAAAAATGGAGTTCTGAAGAACCTAATTTGTACACTTTGGTAATGTCGATAAAAGATGCAAACGGAAATATTACAGAAGCTAAAAGCTGTAAAGTTGGTTTTCGATCGATTGAATTCTCGAAGGAAAACGGTAAAATGCTCATCAACGGAAAAGAGACTTATGTGTATGGCGTAAACCGTCATGACCATAACCCAACAAGAGGAAAAGCCGTTACAAGAGAAGATATTAAAGAAGATATTACAACGATTAAAAAGTTCAACTTCAACTTTATCAGAACCAGTCATTATCCTAACGATCCGTATTTCTATGATTTATGCGACCAGTACGGAATCATGGTGATGGACGAAGCCAATCAGGAAACTCATGGTATTGGCGGAAAACTAAGCAACGACCCAAAATGGACAAATGCGTATTTAGAACGTATGACGAGAATGGTCGAAAGAGATAAAAACCATCCCTCAGTTGTGTTTTGGAGTTTAGGAAATGAGGGCGGAAAAGGACCAAATCATGCTGCAATGGCAGGTTGGGTTCACGATTTTGATATTACGCGTCCGGTACATTACGAGCCGGCACAAGGAAACCCGAGATTAGACGGTTATATCGATCCGCTTGATCCAAGATATCCTAAAACAATCGATCACGCTTACCGATTCGAAAATCCGCAAGACGAGCCGTATGTCGATATGGTCAGCCGATTCTATCCGGGAGTTTTTACACCAAAATTTCTGGTAGATCAAAAGAAAGATACACGTCCAATTATTTTTGTGGAATATTCTCATGCAATGGGAAATTCAGTTGGAAACTTAAAAGAATTATGGGATGAATTCCGTTCGCTTCCCAGAGTTATAGGCGGTTGCATTTGGGAGTTTAAAGATCAGGGATTAGTAAAAAAAGATCCGGCAACGGGTCAGGAATTTTTTGCTCACGGTGGAGATTTTGGAGAAAAATACCATGACGGGAACTTCAATACAAAAGGAATTGTAGATTCTAACGGAAAACCAAAAGGTTCTATTTATGAAAACAAATGGATTTATCAACCGGCGACAAGTACGTTAAAAGAAAATTTTCAATTAGAAATCAAAAATCGTCAGGCCGTAAAATCTTTAGCTGCTTATATTCCGGTTTTAAAAATTGTAGAAAACGGAAACGTGATCAAAACTCAAATTCTAAAACCTTTCAATTTAGAAGCAGGACAATCTGCCATCTTAGATGTAAAACAATATCTGCCTAAATTGAAAAAAGATGCCGAATATTTTCTGAATATCGAGTTCCAGCTTTCAAAAGAGGAACTATGGGCTCCTAAAGGCTATACAGTTGCAGAGGATCAGTTTTTGTTGAAAAAGCAAGACGTAACAATTGATTTTAAAGAGAAAGATTCTAAATTTAAAACAACAGAAACCGACACGGATTTTAAAATAAAAGGAAAATCATTTGAGATCAGTATTAGCAAGGCAAACGGAGCTTTGAGCTCTTATGTTTTCAATGGCGAAGAACAGGTTTTTGCTCCATTGTTACCTAATTTTGTGAGACCGCAGACGGATAATGATAAAAGAGGATGGAAATCACACAAACTTTTAAAACCCTGGTATCAGGCAAAACCGAAAGTGGTAAGCACGAAAATGGCGATTGCAATTGACGGAACGATAATTACCAGCGAATATGAAGTTATAAAAGACAGTGCAAAAGTTCAGGTTGTTTATAATATCAGTGAAAATGGAATTATAAAAGTGAATTACAGTCTCAAAGCAACAAACAAATTACCCAACATTCCAAAAATCGGAATGCAAATGGGAGTTCAAAGAAAATTCGATCAGATTTCGTGGTACGGAAAAGGAGAATTAGAGAATTATAGCGACAGAAGTTTTGGTTCATTCGTTGGGAAGTATTCGTTGCCAATTAATGATTTTCTGGAGCATTATGTAAAACCTCAGGAAAATGCAAACAGAACCGAAGTACGATGGATGGCTTTTACAACGCCTCAGAAAAATAAAGGTTTGCTGGTGGTTGATGATGCCAAAGTTTTAAGCATGAGCGCATGGCCGTATACACAAGAAAATTTAAGTGCCGCCAAACATACTTTTGATCTTAAAGATCCGGGATTTTTAACCGTAAATATCGATTTGATCCAAATGGGAGTGGGAGGAAACGACAGCTGGACTATAGTAGCGCAGCCGTTAGAACAATATCAGATTAAGTCAGGAGATTATCAGTATAGTTTTTATCTGGTTCCTTTTTCAGGTTCGAAAAATGGATTGGATGAAAGCTTGAAAAAATTTAAGTATTAAGGATTCTCTTAACAGGTTTTCAAAACTTGTTAGGTATAATTTGAGAACTAATACGCAGTTAAACCCGACAGGTTTTTAAAACCTGTCGGGTTTGCCAAACGAATGAATAAATAATAGTAAGAATGTTTAATAAACAACACTTTTTTCTTTTTGGAATTGACTTTCGACTTTCGACTTTTCGACTTTCGACAATCTTCATATTACTTGTCACGGGATTCGTTTCCGCACAGGAAATCCATAAAAAAGAAAATAATCCGTTTCAGCCTACAATCGAATCCTCCAGACCCTGGGTATATTGGTATTGGATGCAGAGTGCTTACTCAAAAGAAGGCATCACAGCCGATCTCGAAGCGATGAAGCAAGCCGGAATTGGAGGTGCTTATTTAATGACCATTAAAGGGCCTGCAAATCCGCCATTGATAAATCCTCCGGTTTTGCAACTGAGTCCTGAATTCTGGACTTTGGTGCGTTGGGCTTTAACAGAAGCAGATCGTTTAGGCGTAAAAATCGCTTTTCATCCCGCTGACGGTTTTGCCGTTGCCGGAGGTCCCTGGATTACGCCTGAAATGTCGATGCAAAAAGTAGTTTGGGCCGATATTACGGTAAACGGAAATAGTTTCAAAAACCTGCAATTACCAACGCCAAACCATTACAAAGACTATTATAAAGATATTGCCACATTTGCTGTTCCGGTTAAGGAAGCATACACAACATCCAATCAAATTCGTCCAAAAATTACTTCAACATTACCGAATTTTGATGCGTCATTTTTAAGTGATACCAGCAAAGACGATCAATTTAGATTAAAGGAAAAAGGTTGGGTTCAGTACGAATTTGACCAGCCGTTTTTATGCAAATCGATTCAGATCGAAACCAAAGGAAATAATTATCAGGCGCATCGTTTAATTATTGAAGTAAGCGACGACGGTAAAAATTTTAAAAGCCTTGGACGTCTGATAACTCCGCGTCACGGCTGGCAGGATGTCGATGCTTTTTACACACATAGTATTGTGCCAACGAAAGCCAAATATTTCAGGTTTGTTTATGATCCGGAAGGAACTGAACCTGGAGCAGAAGATTTAGATCCCGCAAAATGGAATCAGGGATTGAAAGTGGCAAAAATACTCTTGTCGAATGAACCCCTAATCGATAATTATCAGGGAAAATCAGGAGCGATTTGGCGTTTGAGTCCACAAGTAACAGATGCGGTAATCAATAAATCTGATTGTATTGATCCATCAAAAATGATTAATATTTCGAAGTTTGTGGATGCAAAAGGAATTCTCAACTGGAAAACGGCTTCGAAAGAAAATTGGCGTATTATCCGTTTTGGATATACTTCTACCGGACATGAAAATGCAACTGCAGGAGCAGGAAGAGGTTTAGAAGTGGATAAATTTAATGCCGAAGCAGTGCGTTTTCAATTAGACCATTGGTTTGGTGAAATGTTAAGAACTGCAGGACCGGAACTGGCTTCGAAAGTGGTAAAAATATTGCATATAGACAGTTGGGAATGCGGCAGCCAGAACTGGTCACCGATTTTTAGGGACGAATTCAAAAAGAGAAGAGGCTACGATATTGTAGATTATTTGCCGGTCATGGCAGGAATGCCTGTAAAGGATATTCAGACTTCAGAAAAAGTATTGTATGATGTGAGAAAGACGATTTCAGAATTAATTGTTGATAATTTCTTTGGCACTTTGGCTGACGAAGCTAAAAAAGCAAACGTCAAATTTAGTTCAGAGAATGTGGCACCAACCATGATGAGCGATGGACTTTTACACTTTAAACATATCGATTATCCTAGCGGAGAATTTTGGCTGAAAAGCCCAACACATGACAAACCAAATGATATGCTGGATGCCATTTCGGGCGGGCATATTTACGGAAAAGACATTATTCAGGCAGAAGCTTTTACAGAGTTGCGAATGGACTGGGACGAACATCCCGGCAATCTTAAAACAATGGCAGACAGAAATTACGCGCTGGGAATTAATCGTTTTTTCTATCATGTCTTCGTTCATAATCCGTGGACAGATCGTAAACCGGGAATGACGCTAAACGATATAGGAACTTATTTTCAAAGAGACCAAACGTGGTGGAAACCCGGAAAAGCCTGGTTTGATTATTGTCAGAGAGTTCAGTTTCAATTGCAAAAAGGAAAACCTGTTGTTGATTTGGCCGTTTTTATTGGTGAAGATTTACCATCGCGTTCGGTACTTCCGGATCGTTTGGTACCTTTTATTCCAAATGTTTTTGGGGCAGCGCGAGTTGAAAGTGAAACCATTCGGTTAAAGAATGAAGGTCAGCCCAATATTAAAATTCCAAAAGAAGTTACTTCTACTAAGAATTCAACGGATTTATCGCAATGGATCAATGCCATGAATGGTTATCAATATGATTCGTTCAACTCCGATGTTTTGTTGAATAATGCCAAAGTCGAAAACGGAAAAATAATTTTCAGTAATAGTATCGAATACGGTGCATTATTATTTCCGGGAAGTCATAAAATGGCTCCGAATAAAATGATTTCTTTGGCTGTAGCCGAAAAAATACTGCAACTCATAAAAGAAGGAGCAACTGTTTTTATTGATGAAAAACCAGATCTGCAACCCGGAATGCAATCAGAAGAAGATCATAAAAAATGGCAGATTGTTTTAGATGAAATCTGGAACAATAAACAGAATGCTTCTTCATGGAAAATCGGAAAAGGAACGGTTATTAAATTGCCTTATCAGGGAAATGACTTCACGTCAATAGGAATTGAGCAGGATATTTATTTTCCAAAATTAAACAGAGCTGATTCCCAAACGATTGCCTGGACACATCGAAAATCTCCAACAGAAGATATTTACTTTATTTCTAATCAGAAAGAGGAAAAAAGAGAGCTTGAAGCCTCATTTCGTGTTGCCGGAAAAAAACCGCAATGGTACAATCCTGTAACAGATAAAACGTCAGTTTTACCGAATTGGAAAGCCGTAAACGGACGTACAATTGTGCTTTTAACGTTAGATAAAAATGAGTCCGGTTTTGTGATTTTTAAAGAAGAAACAAAAGAGGTTTTAGCAAAAGGAGATCAAAAGAATTCAGAATTTGAAACAGTTCAGACCCTGGATGAAAAATGGGAATTGCAATTTGATCCTGAATTTAACGGACCAAAAGAAGTGATAAAAACGGATCGACTTTTTGACTGGAGCACGTCAGAGAATGATCAGATTAAATATTATTCAGGAACAGTAATTTATAAAAAAGAAATTAACTGGAAAGGAAAAAACACTGATAAAATCTGGTTGGATCTGGGTACAATTGCCAATCTCGCAGAGGTTACCATTAACGGAAAAGACTGCGGAACACTTTGGACTTTTCCTTATAAGGTTGACGTTTCTGAAGCATTAAAAAAAGGAAAAAATACAATCGAAATAAAAATTACAAATACCTGGGCCAATAGATTAATTGGTGATGAAAAATTATCAAAAGAAAAAAGATTAACCTGGACAACAGCACCTTTTAGATTAGAGGGAGAACCATTGTTGAAAGCGGGATTATTAGGGCCGGTTACGATTTTGAAAGAGATTTGTGGAGAGATTATTATCAAAATTCGTGAATTCGTGGCGAAAAAAAATTAAGAAATGATACAATTTAAAAAATCAATTATTGCACTTCTTTTGCTTTTTGGAACTTTCCAAATCAATGCAAAAATCAAGCTTCCGGCATTGTTTTCGGATAATATGATGTTGCAGCAAAAGTCGAATGCGCCAATGTGGGGCTGGGCAGAAAAAAACGGAAATGTCACGATTAAAACATCATGGAATTCAAAAATCTATAAAGCCAAAGCAGACAAGCAGGGGAAATGGAAAGTAGCATTACAAACACCAATTGCAGGCGGACCTTTTACTATTGAAGTGACAGAAGGAACAGAAAAAATAACCGTAAAAAATGTATTGATTGGTGAAGTTTGGCTCTGTTCAGGACAATCGAATATGGAAATGCCTTTGAAAGGTTTTCAGGGGCAGCCTGTCAAAAATGGAAATGAGATCATTGTAAGATCAACCAATAAGAACATCCGTTTGATTACAATTCCAAGAGCGACTGTTTTAGAACCGTTGGAGGATTTTGAGGGGAAATGGGAAACAGCTTCTCCAAAATCGACGGCTAATTTTAGCGCAACGGCCTGGTATTTTGGTTCGCTTTTACAACAAGTTTTAGACGTTCCGGTGGGATTAATTCATGTTTCATATGGAGGTTCAAGTATGGAAGCGTGGATGAATCAGGAAATGCTGAAAGATTTCGCAAGCGCTAAAATCCCAACGAAAAAAGAAGACCTGGCAAAAGATCCAAATCGTGTAGCAACCACTTTATTTAACGGAATGCTTTCTCCTGTAATTGGTTACGGAATCAAAGGCTGTATCTGGTACCAGGGCGAATCGAATTACGAAAGAGCTGATGAATACGCAGCATTAATGAAGAAAATGGTAAGCAGTTGGAGAACGTTGTGGAAACAAGGCGATTTCCCTTTTTATTACGCCCAGATTGCACCGTTTAATTATGCTTCATTTCATCCAAAAGATTATCTGGAAAAATACAATTCGGCTTATTTGAGAGAAGCACAATTAAAGGCTGCAAAGGAAATCCCGAATTCTGCTATGGCGGTTTTAATGGATATTGGCGAAGAAAATAGCATTCACCCAATGGACAAGGAAAAAGGCGGAAACCGACTGGCTTTTCAGGCTTTGGCCAGAACCTACGGAATTGAAGGTTTCGAATTTGAAAGCCCGAAATACAAATCGATGGAAATAAAAGAAGGTTCAGTAACCGTTTCTTTTGATGATGTTGCCAACGGAATTACGTCTTATGATAAAGAAGTAACCGGTTTTGAATTGGCAGGAGAAGACAAAGTGTTTTATCCGGCAAAAACCGTAGTAAGAAGAAAATCAGTGGTTTTAACTTCTGATAAAGTAGTAAAACCCGTTGCAGTACGCTATTTATGGAAAGATTTTGCAAAAGCGGAATTGTTTAGCGCCGGAGGTTTGCCTGTTTCTTCTTTCAGGACAGATGAGTGGTAATTTTTTTTAACCATATAAGTTATATAAGACCATAAAAGCAAGGTCTTTCTAAATGTAAGTTATAATCATAAAAGTTAGAAGCTCGAACTTAAATTATCCTATATCCCTTATATGGTTTAATAAGCAGCATTCTATAATACATAATAAGCTTGAAAAATAAAATAGTAATATTTATTCTCTTCACCACGCTTTGCCTTAAAGCGCAAATCCCCGTGCTTAATAATTACAATCAAATCTGGAACACACAAAGCAATAATGCATCTGAATCGATGCCTTTGGGCGGTGGCGATATCGGTTTGAATGTCTGGGTAGAAAAAGGAGATTTGTATTTTTATTTTTCGCGCAGCGGAACTTTCGATGAACACAATACGTTGCTGAAATTAGGTCGCGTAAAAGTGTCTTTAACGCCAAATCCTTTTAAGGATAACGAAGATTTTCATCAGGAATTGGTATTGAAAGACGGTTTTGTTACGATTGCGCAGAATACTGCCAAAATCAAGGTTTGGATAGATGTTTTTCAACCTATTATTCATCTGGATTTAGAAAGTAGAACGCCTGTGAAAATGACCGCTTCTTATGAAAGCTGGCGTTATAAAAACAGAGATTCAAAAGGAAAAGCAAACAATGCCAATTCTTATAAATGGGCGCCTCAGGGAGAAATTATAACTTATAAAGATTCTGTTTCATTTGAAAATAATGGTGTAAAATTCTATCACAGAAATCGAGAACAAACCGTTTTTGATGTTGCGGTAAAACAACAAAAAATGGAATCGGTAAAGGATCAAATGCTGAATCCCTTGGCGAGTCTTACTTTTGGCGGATTTATGACCGGAAACAATTTAAAACCTGATGGAACTTATACGGGAACGTATCAAAATACAGATTTCAGGGCATTCAGCCTTTCGAGTATAGAACCTTCTAAAAAACAATCTTTAGAGCTTTATTTGAATACCAGTCAAAAAGATATTCAGACTTGGAATACGGATTTAAAAAATCAAATTTCAGCAAATAAAAATACTGTAAAACAAGCAGAAAAAAACACGATCCAATGGTGGAATAATTTCTGGGACCGAAGCTTTATTTATACTCAAAAAAGTGATTCTTCGGCAAAAGATTCCGTCTATCAAATTGGACAGAATTATCAGTTGTTTCGTTATATGTTAGGAGCTAACGCTTACGGAAAATATCCAACAAAATTCAATGGCGGACTTTTTACGGTTGATCCTGTTTTTACCAATCCCGATTTGAATTTCACACCCGATTTTAGAAATTGGGGAGGCGGAACAATGACGGCTCAAAATCAGCGATTGGTTTACTTTCCGATGATCAAAAGCGGTGATTTTGACATGATGAAATCGCAGTTGGATTATTATCTGAGTTTACAAAAAAACGCTGAATTAAGAAGTAAAGTATATTGGAAACATAATGGAGCCTCATTTACAGAACAGTTAGAAAACTTTGGTTTACCCAATCCGGCAGAATACGATTGGAAACGCCCGGCAGATTACGATCCCGGAATGGAATACAATGCATGGTTAGAATACGAATGGGATACCGTTTTTGAGTTTTGTCAAATGATGTTACAGCAAAAAGAATACGCGGGAGAAGACATTCAAAAATACAATTCATTTATCATCAGCTGTCTTCGTTTTTTTGATGAACATTATCAATATCTGGCCAAACAAAGAGGTCGAAAAGCGTTGGATGGCAATGGTCATTTAGTACTGTATCCGGGTTCGGCAGCAGAAACGTATAAGATGACGTATAATGCAAACAGTACGATTTCGGCTTTACAAGTACTTACAGAACAGCTATTAAAACTTTCACAGAAAGAATTATCGAAAGAAGATTTAGAATACCTGAAAGGTTTTCAAACCAGAATTCCGCCTTTGAATTTTGGGGAGACTGATCATCATAAAGTATTAGTTCCGGCAAAAACATGGGAACGAATTAATAATTCAGAAGTTCCGCAATTGTATCCGGTGTATCCGTGGGGAATTTACGGCATTGGGAAACCGGATTTAGAAACGGCCCTAAATACATGGAAATACGATACAGATGCGATAAAATTCAGAAGTCATGTGGGCTGGAAACAGGATAATATTTTTGCTGCAAGATTAGGATTAACCAATGAAGCAGTAAAATATAACGTGTTGAAAATGGCCAATTCAGACCGAAGGTTTCCGGCATTTTGGGGTCCGGGTTTCGATTGGGTCCCTGATCATAATTGGGGCGGATCAGGAATGATTGGCATGCAGGAAATGCTTTTACAGGAATCAAATGGAAAAATTTATCTTTTTCCGGCCTGGCCAAAAGACTGGAATGTCCATTTTAAATTACATGCAAAACAAAATACAACCGTTGAAGCTGAGCTTATTGATGGGGAATTAAAAGTTTTAAAAGTCATTCCCGAAGAAAGAAAAAAAGAGGTGATAAATCTGCTGGGCAAATCAGTAGAAGAAAAAATAAAATTAAATTAAAAAAACATGATACAAAAATTCGTTAGTTCTTTTGCTTTGGCATTACTTTTTGCTGCAAATGGACAAGCACAATCTGAAAAACAAATCGTAAAAGTCGATTTTGATTTTTTCCAAAGAAGATTAGAGGAAGTTCACGATCCTAACTACGATTCGTGGGTGATTAACGATGGTAAAGAAGCGGAGAAATCCTTCAATAATGTAACTTTTAAACTAAAGGGAAATTTTACTTCAAAATGGTATAAAGTGGGCATGAATGCGCCTTTTTATAACAGATTAGGTAGTGACGGATTGGTTACTGCTGAAAATTTAGAACTAAAAATAAGCGGATTAAAAGAAGGGAAACATACACTTTTGACCTTTCATAATGCTTTTGATGTGATTACGGGAAAGACGTTTTCGCCCATCAAAATTTATGTAAACGGAAAACTTACAGAGACAGTAAATGCAAGTCAGAGAGCCAATGCAAAGATTGATGCTGCAATGGCCTATACTACTTTTAATGCAGAGAAGTCTAAGGATGTTATCGTTCGTTTTGAAATCGATCCCACTACAAATCCTGATATTGTAAAACAAATTGTGATTAATGGTTTTGAAATCGATACGCCAAATTTACTGAACCAGGCGCGTTCTCCGGAACCCAAAAATGGTGATGAACATTTTGAAGCAGACAAAAACAGAGTTTTAAAATGGGATGCTCCAAGATATGCCGTAGCGCACAAATTCTATTTTGGAGAAGATAAAAACGCTGTGACCAATGCCACAGAATCTTCAAAAGAATACAAAGGAAAATTAAACGAAACCGTATATCCTGTTTCGGATTTATACACAGGATCAACGTATTACTGGCGTGTAGATGAAGTAGACAGTAAAGGCGATGTGACTTTGGGAAATGTATGGTCGTTTAAACCGGCACAACTGGCTTTTCACGGAGCAGAAGGATACGGGCGTTATGCCGTAGGAGGAAGAGGCGGAAAAGTGGTGGAAGTAACAAATCTTAATGATGACGGACCGGGAAGTTTACGTGATGCGGTAAATCAGGAAATTGGTCCAAGAACAATAGTTTTTAATGTGTCAGGAAATATTAAACTGGCATCCAGATTAGTCGTAAATCAGCCTTATATAACAATCGCCGGACAAACGGCTCCTGGCGAAGGAATCACACTGAGCAGAGCACCAATTGGTCTTACAGGAAATGATGGGATCGTACGATTTTTGAAAGTGAGAATTGGTGGCGGAACTACTTTTGACGGAATGGGATTAACGGGGGCAAACTACAGTATTATTGATCATTGTTCAATAAGCTGGACAATCGATGAATCGTTTAGTTCTCGCGGAGCACATCACATTACGTTACAGAGAACTTTAATTTCGGAGGCTTTAAATGTAGCAGGACATGATAAATATGAAGCCGGAAAAATGCACGGATATGCCGCAACAATTGGTGGTGATATTGGTAGTTTTCATCACAATTTACTGGCGCACAACTACGGCCGTAACTGGAGTATTGGCGGTGGGTTGAACGGTGACGGTTATTATTCCGGTAAAGTGGATATTACCAATAATGTGGTGTACAATTGGGGACATCGAACAACTGATGGCGGTGCAAATGAAGTCAATTTTGTCAATAATTTTTACAAGCCCGGAGCTTCGACCAATATTTTTGTTGCCTTAAATGCGCAGCACGAAGGAGTTGGAAAAGGAATGCAGCGTTATTATTTTAACGGGAACGTGATGCCGGGTTATTTTGATGAGAAATCTCAGGAAAAAGGAAGAAAAATGACCGTATCCAATAAAGAGATGGTCAATTATGAAACTTTCGTTGACAAGCCATTTTTTCCATCGTTTGTAACCACTCAGTCGGCCAGAGCGGCTTATAAAGATGTACTTTCAAATGTTGGTGCGAATCAGCCGTTCTTTGACAAACACGATAAGCGAATTGTAGAGGAAACCCTGAAAGGAACTTATACGTATAAAGGAAGCAAAAGCGGTTTAGGCGGAATGATCGATAATGAAGCGGATGCCGGAGGATGGCCAAATTTTGCCACAGAAACCCGCCCGGCTGATTTTGATACAGATCATGACGGTCTGCCAAATTGGTGGGAAAAAGCATTTGGTTTAAACGAAAATTCAAAAGCAGGAGATTTCTCTGATGCTAATTCAGATACAGATAAAGATGGTTTTACACAATTAGACAATTATTTAGATTGGCTGGCAACACCTCATTATTTTTTAAATTCCGGAGGAAAAGTTGTTTTTTCAGCGCAGGATTATTTCAAAGGATATGAAAAGAAACCAGTGTATACTTTCTCTGAAGTAAAAAATGGAAAAGTAACTTTAAAAGGAAAAGAAGTTCAGTTTACGGCAACTAATAAAGGTTTTGCATCCTTCATCATTTCGGTAAAAGATGCCGATGGAGATTCAATGAGCCGAGTAATTAATTTCTTTGTGAAATAAAATTATTGCACGCAGATTTAGCTGATTTAAGCAGACCAACGCAGATTTTGCAGATAAAAAAATCCGTTATAATCCGCATTTTGCTTTGGCAATCCGTTTTTATCAGCGTTACAAACCACAATCTACAATACCAAGAACATATTCAAAATGAAAAAGCATATAATTCTATTATCGACAATACTTTTTTCTACTTCCTTTTTAGCACAGAACAAAGGATTGGTAGCCAATTCTCAAAGTCCGTATTCTAAATTGCAAAGTGTAGGTTTAGAAGATGTAAAATGGACCAATGGTTTCTGGAAAGAACAATTTGATGTAGAGACCAAAAATACACTGCCATATATGTGGAATCTCTATCATAACGATTCCATTTCGCATGCGTATAAAAACTTCGAGATTGCTGCAGGTTTAATGAAAGGAAAATTTAGCGGACCTTCTTTTCATGACGGTGATTTTTATAAGATTTTTGAAGGAATGGCTGCTGCTTACGCTGTAACAAAAGACAAAAAACTAGATCAGGAAATGGATAAAGCAATTGCGCTTTTCGCTAAAGTACAGCGCAAAGACGGTTATATTCATACGCCGGTTTTAATCGACGAGCGCTGGGGAACTTTGGGACCTGAAGAAGTTAAAAAACAATTGGGTTTCGAGAAATACAATATGGGACATTTGATGACCGCTGCCTGTATTCATTATCGTGCAACAGGGAAAACTAACTTTCTAAATATTGCAAAAGGCGTGGCTGATTATTTGTATGATTTTTATAAAAAAGCATCACCGGAATTGGCCAGAAATGCCATTTGCCCATCTCATTATATGGGAATTGTCGAAATGTACCGAACCACTAAAAATCCAAAATATTTAGAACTCGCCAACAATCTGATTGATATTAGAGGAACTACAGATGACGGAACGGATGATAATCAGGACCGAGTTCCTTTCAGGCAGCAAACTACTGCAATGGGGCATGCTGTAAGAGCCAATTATCTCTATGCCGGAGTAGCTGATTTGTATGCAGAAACGGGAGAAAAGAAGTTACTGGATAATCTGGAATCGATTTGGGATGATGTTACGTACCGAAAAATGTATATCACCGGAGCATGTGGAGCTTTATACGATGGAGTTTCACCAGACGGAACTTCTTACGATCCTACAGTGGTTCAGAAAATTCATCAGGCGTACGGAAGACCTTTTCAATTGCCCAATGCAACAGCACATACCGAAACCTGTGCCAATATTGGAAACGTCCTGTGGAACTGGAGAATGCTTCAGATTACCGGAGATGCCAAATATGCTGACATTGTAGAATTGGCTTTGTACAATAGTGTTTTATCAGGAGTAAACCTTGAAGGAGACAAATTTTGTTATAACAATCCATTGAATGTTTCTGATGATTTACCTTTTCATCAAAGATGGGGGAATGAACGAGAAGGATATATTAAATTATCCAATTGCTGTGCACCAAATGTTACCCGAACAGTTGCCGAAGTTGGAAACTATGCTTACAATCTTTCGAAAAAAGGTTTATATGTAAATTTGTATGGAAGCAATACTTTAAATACAAAAACGTTAAGCGGAGAATCATTAGAAATAGAACAGCAGACTAATTATCCCTGGGATGGAAAAGTAGTTTTGAAGATTACAAAAGCACCAAAAGACATTCAGACTTTTTTTCTAAGAATTCCGGGCTGGAGTCAAGATGCATCAGTTTCAATTAATAATAAAAACAGTACTGATAAGATTATTTCAGGAACTTATTTCAAAATAAATCAAAAATGGAAAAAAGGAGATGTTATTGAATTGAATCTTCCAATGCCGGTTGAATTGATGGAAGCCAATCCTTTAGTAGAAGAAGTTAAAAATCAGGTTGCCGTAAAAAGAGGTCCCTTGGTGTATTGCTTAGAATCAGATCAGCTTCCGGTAAGTACGAGTGTAAATGATGTAATTTTAAATTTGAATTCTGATTTCAAAATTGATTTTACAGAATTAAAAAACAGAAAATTGATCACCATAGAAGCCAATTCGACAATTGCTGATAATTCCTGGAACAAGACACTTTATAAACCAATTGCGGCAAAAGACGGAAAATCAGTGACTATAAAATTGATTCCGTATTTTGCATGGGGAAATAAAGGAAAAGGGGAAATGACCGTTTGGATGTCACACTAAAAAATACCCGAATCTTTCTCAAAGTTTTAATAACGATAAAGATATCGAGAACATTTAAATAAAAAACATGAAATATATACTGGCCTTATTTTTATTAGCAACCACTTTTTTGCGTGCTCAAACCCTTGATAATCGGTTTGAATTAATCGTCGCAAAAGATGGCTCCGGTGATTTTAAAACGATTCAGGAAGCGGTAAACAATGTTAGAGATAATGCGGATAAACGCGTGGTGATAACAATAAAGCCCGGAATCTATAAGGAAAAATTGGTTATCCTGCCTTCTAAAACATTCATTACTTTAAAAGGAACTGACAGAGATAAAACTATTATTTCTTTTGATGATTACTCAGGAAAGCCACTTAGAGAAATAGATGCATCGGGCAAGAAGGAATTTGGGACTTCAACTTCCTATTCTTTTTTAATTCAGGGAAATGATTGTACACTCGAGAACCTTACTGTCGAAAATACAGCAGGAAGAGTAGGGCAGGCGGTGGCATTGCATATCAAAAGTGATAGGGTTATAGTGAAAAACTGCAATATCTTAGGAAATCAGGATACGCTTTATTTATCAGAAGGTAATACCCGCAGCTATTTTGAAAATTGTTTCATAAACGGTACAACCGATTTTATTTTTGGTGCTGCCACAGCATATTTTTATAAATGTACTATCGAGAGTTTAACGAATTCCTATATTACAGCTGCTTCAACTCCTAAAGACCAGCCTTATGGTTTTGTTTTTACTGATTGCAGGCTTACAGCAAAAGACACTACGGTTAATAAAGTTTTTCTGGGACGACCGTGGAGACCTTACGCGCAAACCATTTTTATAAACACAGACTTAGGTTCACATATTATCCCGGAAGGCTGGAATGCCTGGATCGATTCACGATTCCCTGATAAAGATAAAACGGCTTATTATGCTGAATATGCAAGCAAAGGAACAGGTGCCAAAAACATATCCGAAAGAGTTTCATGGTCACACCAGCTAAAAAAAGCAGATGTAAAGAAATACAGTAGAGATGTAGTTTTTAATGGTTGGAATCCCAATAAATAACAAATTGATATTAATGAAAAATTTAAAAATTGCTTTAATTACAATAAGTTCAATTTTTATATTGAGCGCTTTTAGTTTTAAATCTAAAACAATGACAATTTATTTAATTGGAGATTCAACAGTGGCTGATTATTCGCTTGAAGAAGAATACCAGACCAAGAAATTTCCGCAGGTAGGCTGGGGACAAATGTTCCAGCCTTTTTTTGAAAAAGACAGTCTGAAACTTGTAAAAAGCTTTTTAGGCAATGCCACTCAAGTAAAAATTGACGACAGGGCCAAAGGTGGCAGAAGTACCAGAACCTTTTTTCAGGAAGGACGCTGGGCAGCGGTTTATAAATCACTCCAAAAAGACGACATGGTCATGATGCAGTTTGGGCATAACGACGCCTCGGTAGAAAAGACAGAGCGTTATGTAAACATTGAAGGATATAAAGAGTTTTTGCGTCTTTTTATCAATCAAACCAGAGAAAAAGGGGCAACACCCGTACTTTTGACTCCAGTAGCCAGAAACTATCCCTGGAAAGACGGCAAATTAACAAACGTTCATGGCGAATATCCTCAAGCGGTAAAAGATGTGGCAAAAGAATTGAACGTTAAATTGATAGATCTAAATGAATTATCTATGGAATTTTTCTCTTCTAAAGGACAGGATTTTGTTACGAAAAATTACTTCATGAATTTCGAAGCTGGTGCATTTCCCGCTTATCCCGACGGGCAAAAAGATAACACCCATTTTCAGACTGCAGGCGGCAGGGAAGTGGCAAGATTAGTTTTTAATGCCATGAAAAAAGGCTAGTTTTTATTACATTATTTCCTTTTAGACTAGTTGCAATCTTTTATAGAATTGAACAAAATTTATTCTTTTGTTGAATGTAACAAGACTATAAATTTAATTGGTCAGAATTTACGTTTAAAAATAAAAACTTTTTTTAAATATATATAGTAAGTTTTTATCTTCCTTTCTCTGGTGTGCTGTAGGGTTTTTAGTAAGGTATAAGTGTAGTTTTTACATAAAAGCCGAAATGAATACGAAAGAGATATCATCTTTAATCAATTCTGTATCAATAGACAACTTGCCCGATTTTACGAATTAAACAACAGACAATTACTTTTACTACTTTTTTTTCTTCTTTTTGTATAAAAGAGGTTTTTGTATTGGATTATAGTCAAACATATTCCTCGTTTTTTCATTTCACTATATTAATTCTTTCTTTTTTTTATTAATATTGTTTTTTTAAGTGTAATTTTTTGGGATAATAGTATTGAAACAGGATAGCACAGGACGGTTGTAATACGCAATCGTTATATTTTTGGTTCAAAATTAATAAATGTGTTTTGGACATTTAATAAACGTTTTAAGATTTCTTTGGATTTTGTTTATTAAATAAAACATATTAAACATGACTAACACTTAACAAATTACTAACCTAACCAAAAAAAACATTTATGAAACAAACACTTATAAAGAGATGTAGTTTTCTTTTGTTTACATTAATGACTGTGCTGAGTTATGCTCAAAACTCAACCACTTACACTACTGTAACCGTAACAGGAACTGTTACTGACAATTTAGGAGGCCAGTTACCCGGAGTTAACGTAACTGAAAAATCTACAAAAAATACAGTGACAACAGATTTTAATGGGCAGTACACAATTAAAGTAAAAAGCGGAAGTACATTAGTTTTTTCTTTCATTGGAATGAAAAAATCAGAAATAGCATTAAACGGACGTACTATTCTTAATGCGAAATTAGCTGAAGATTCTAACCAACTGGACAATATTGTTGTAGTAGGTTACGGTACTCAGAAGAAAAAAGAACTTACAGGAGCTATTGCTACGATCAAACCAGATGATTTAATGGATTTACCGGTAGCTAATTTATCTGATGCTTTAAAAGGATTGGTCCCGGGGCTTTCTGTTTCAGGAGGTTCAGGTCGTCCGGGAGATGCTTCAAATATTCAGATTCGTCAGTCTTTTGGTTTTTCTAAAGATGGAAATTCAACCATACCTTTAGTAATCATTGATGATATGATTCAGGTTGATCCAACAAACGGTAAACCAACATTAGAGCAATTCAACAGATTGGATGCTTCTGAGATCGAAAGTATTACGGTTTTAAAAGATGCTTCTGCGGCAATTTACGGAGCTCGTGCTTCACAAGGTGCTATCGTGGTAAAAACGAAAAGAGGAAAAGCAGGTAAAGCCAAATTTTCTTATAACAGTCAATTTGCCGTAAATGATGCTGTGAGTCATAGTAAAGTAATGAATGCTTATGAGTTTGGCGTTTTCAGCAACAGATTCTTAATAAATCAAACTCCAACTATTGACCCGATTAAATTGTATTCTGCTGCAGAATTAGAGCAAATGAAAGGTTTAAATAATGACTGGTTAAAAGAAGCCTGGAAACCGGCTATCCAACAAAAGCATTCCTTTAACGTAAGCGGAGGAGGTGAAGATATTACCTATTTTGCAGGCGCAACTTACTTTACTCAGGATGCGAATTTAGGATATCAGAAATATGACAAATGGAATTTCCGTACCGGACTTAATGCTAAAATTGCAAAGAACTTAGAATTATCAGCATCTATTTCAGGAAATTCAGGAACTATAGATAAAACGTTTAGTAAAGCATCTGCCAATATTAGTGATGGTAGTTTTGCCTCTTCTGCAGGTGGCGAACAGGCTGATTATGGTTTCTTGTTACACATGCCACAGCACGTGCCATGGCAAACTACAATTGGTGGTCAGCAGTATTATGTATCACCATTTCCAAACTCCAATAAAAACTTAGGAAGTGCAAATGCCAATACTACAATTGCCGGATGGAATTATTTTGCCAATTTAAACAATGGTTCACATCAAATTAGTGATGATAATTCGACTAATGTAAGTGCGTCGTTGAATTATAAGGTAGCTGCTGTAAAAGGGCTTTCGGCTAAAGTTTCGTATTCAAGAACACAAAGTTCTAACTATACAGAACAAATTCAATTACCTTATGATTTAGTAAGAATTAGAAATTATGAAACGGCAGACAATCACCTCGCAAGCGCAGCTGATCCAAGTTTTTATAATCTTACAACAAATCCTCAAGGCGATTACCTTTTAGAAACTAACGTAAGGAACTCCAGGGTTTATTACAATAATAGTGATAGCAAAAGTACTCAGGGCGATTTTATGATCAATTATGAGAGAACTTTTGGAGATCATCAAATTGGTGCAATGGTAGGTGGTGAGGCATCTGAAATATACAATACAACTACACGTTTGGCTTACGAACAAACTTCTAAAGATTATTTAGGAAATTACGCTACAGCCGGAATCTTAAATGCTTCAAACAGTATTGCAACAAAAGTAGAGGGAGGAACATTATCTTATTTTGGACGTATTAACTACAGTTATAAATCAAAATATTTGGCTCAATTTCTTTTCCGTAGCGATGCTTCTACAAAGTTTGCACCGGAACATTACTGGGGATATTTTCCATCGCTGCAATTGGGATGGGTAATTTCTAAAGAAGAGTGGTTTGCAAGAAATGTAGCGTGGGTTGATTTCTTTAAAATTCGTTACTCTATTGGGAAAACAGGAAAAGATAATCTTCAGCCTTGGAAATGGGTTCAGTTTTATGATGTTATTGTGGATAAAGGTTTCCAATTTGGAGGTGCTGGTGGAAAATATGGCTCTGGTTTAACGCCTAGAGTAAATCCAAACAGAGATGCAACCTGGGATACAACAGTAAAAAACAACCTTGGTTTTGATATTAATGTGTTAAAAAACAGATTAAATTTCACAGCAGATTTCTATTATGACAAAACTAGTAATATGTTAACCGATATGAGTAGTGCTGCCGGTGTACCCATTTCTATTGGAGGAGCATTTGCAGAACAAAATTACGCAGCTGTTGATGCTTGGGGATCAGAGTTCAGCCTTAACTGGAGCGATAAAATAAAAAGTGATGTGAGTTATGATATCGGGATTAACTTTAGCTACGCAAATAACGAAGTAAAAAAATACCCAACTCAGGCCATTGTTGCTCCGTCTAATAATGCAGTTAGAGAAGGACAATCTATAGGATTTAATCCGGTTTGGGGATTTGCAACCTGGAAAGGAACTTCTACAGGTGACGGTATTTTACGCACAGATGCAGACATTGCTAATTATTGGGCTTACCTTACTGAACGTGCAACTGCTGCAGGTACAGTACCAAGATATTTTGACATCAATTCTGCTTCAGGAATCAGAAAAGGTTCATTAGCTTATCAGGACGTTGCAGGACAACTTAACCCTGATGGAACTTTAGGAGCGCCAGACGGTCAGATCATGAAAGAGAATGATTATGTGAAACTGGCTAATAGCAGCAGAACGTATGGATTTACGACAAACTTAGGTTTTAAAGCAAAAGGTTTTTATTTAAGAACACAAATTTCAACTTCATGGGGAGGAGCTACTTTTGTAGATTTAGTACAACAAGGAACTTCTTCTGCAGCAAGTATGTGGTCGCATGAAACTTTCTGGAATGATATGTATGGAGACGATAATCCGAACGGAAAATATCCTAATATGGCACAATGGGCTTACATGTCAGGACCTTCAGATTTTTGGCAACTAAATACTTTCCGTTGTTTTGTTAGAAATTTAAGTATCGGTTACGATATCCCTAAAAAAGTTTTTGCAGATACAAAAATATCAGGTATAACACTAGGTGTAACAGGTAATAACCTTTGGGATTTATACAATCCTTATCCGGATCATTACCGTAATATGTATGACAATTCTTCTGTTGGTTATCCTACACTTAGAACATGGTCGTTTAATTTCAACATCTCATTCTAATTCAAATTCGATGACAATTATGAAAACAAGATTTAATATATATATAACGTTAGCACTTACATTAGTTTTAGGTGCCTGCAGTGATAGCTTTCTGGAAGACAAAAAAAATTACGGTTCTTATGATGATACGTTTTATCAAAGTCAGGAACGTACACAAGCTTATGTAGACAATCAGTATTATGATTTTTTCAGCGCTTATAAATCGCCAATACAAAGTGTAGTGGGATCTTATACCGATACCAATTCACGACTAACCGAAGAGTTAGGAGGGACACAGGATTATATCAATCCAAATAAAACCCTAATAAATGCAGCTGATGCCAGTGCCTATTATGGGGCTAAAATTGGGACAGGTATTACGAATAGTCCTTATAACAGAATCAGAGAGTGTAATAACTTACTGGAAGATATTGATGTAAAAGGTGCCAGTCTTGATAAAACATTTCGTGATCAGGCTAAAGGACAAATGTATTATTTACGTGCTTTACAATATTTTGATTTAATGCGTACGTATGGTGGTGTTCCAATTGTAACAACAGTTCAGACAGCAGCAGCAGATAACCCTGCAATTCAATTACCAAGAGCAAAAGTTTCAGAGGTAGTAGATCAAATCGTCAAAGATTTCGACATGGCAGCCAGTTTATTGCCTGGAACATGGGCTAGTGCAGCTGTAAACTATGGACGAGCTACAAAAGGAGCAGCATTGGCCCAAAAAGCCCGCGTATTATTAACTTATGCAAGCCCTTTATTCAATAAAAACTGGGATGGTTCTAATGAACGTTGGGATGCTGCTTTAAAAGCCGGATTGGCAGCAGAAGCTCAATTAACAGCAGATGGCTATGGATTAGTAGGAAGTAATGCTAAACAATGGGAGCAAATGTTTCTTGTTGATAATGCTTTCTGTCCGGAAGCAATTACGGTACAATTTGCTCAGTCCGGTACTGATGCTCAAACAAGTAATAACTCTTGGGAAAGAGCAATTCGTTTGCAAGGTCAGGGTGGCGTTGGCGGAGGAACACCAGCACCAAAAGAAATGATTGATTTATTCCCAATGGCAGATGGTAGAAGACCTACTGCGGCTAACGGATATAATGATTTTACGTTCTTTGTAAATCGTGATCCGAGATTTTACAGAACTTTTGCTTTTTCAGGAGTGAGATGGGCATACAAAGAAAATACAACTGCGGTTCTTTGGACATACCGTTGGTTAGATGCATCAAGTAAAATTGGTTATGCCGATGGAAACAGTTCAGCTTCAAGCCCTGCTTTCGTTAGAAAAATGACAAATTTAACAGCTTCTAATGCAACCAATTTTCAATATTCGCCAACTGATATTTTTGAATACCGTTATGCAGAATTATTATTGAATATTGCGGAATGTTATGCAGCATTAGGACAAACAGGAAATACTCTGGCTTATTTAGGAAGAATTAGAAACCGTGTGGGTATTCCTTCTGCAAATAATTACGGAATCGGAACATTATCAGATAAATATGCAGCAATCGAAGCTGTATTATATGAGCGCAGAGTAGAGTTGGCTTATGAAGGAAAACGCTATTGGGATGTACAACGCTGGATGCTTTACGATAATGCGACACTTCCAGGTGTTACTGGCGGTACAGTTAGCAAATTAGGATTAGCGCCAATTAACGGAACACAACGTACAGGAAACTTTTTACAATATAAAAATACAGCTGCATCCATTACAGTTGATCCCTTGGCAGCTGCAAGAGCAAGTGTTGTAGCGGATCCTGATGCTGCTAATTTCACAGCACAGCTAGCAACTTTAGCCACTTTTTATAATACCAATTTTACACGAACACCTTTAGTTACCCCAATGGATAATTTTAATGGAGCTGCAGTTAAAATTAAATTTAATCCAAATTATTACATCAGCGGATTGAATAGTACCGCTTTAACTCAAAACACATGGTTGCAGCAAACTATTGGTTGGAATGATGCTAACGGTGGTGCCGGAACTTTAAACTATCAGGAATAAAAATAAAATAATAAAAAACGATCACCTGTATTCATTATGATACAGGTGATTTGTTTAAAAACGCATACCATAATTAAAAATTAACATGAAAAATTCCGCATTATCTATTTTATTTCTCCTTGTTTTGGGAAATTTCGAGTGTTTCGCTCAATATCCAAAAATAAGCCCTGAAATTCAGGCGCAGGAAAAAGCAATTAAAGAAGAGGCTTCAAGACTTTCTGATGAAGCCTGGGAAAAAGCACTCGTAATTATCGAAGAAGAAGCTAAGCATGGTAAACCCTATATTCCGTGGGCGTCAAGACCAAATGATTTACCACAGGCAGAGATTCCTGCATTTCCGGGAGCCGAAGGTGGAGGAATGTTTACGTATGGTGGTCGTGGCGGAAACGTGTATACAGTAACAAGTCTGGAAGACAGAGGGCCTGGAACTTTACGTGAAGCGTGCGAAAAAGGCGGGGCAAGAATCATCGTATTTAATGTTGCCGGAATCATCAGGATTAAAAGTCCGTTGATCATTCGTGCGCCTTACATTACAATCGCGGGACAAACGGCTCCCGGTGATGGAATTTGTATTGCAGGAGAATCAGTTTGGATCGATACGCATGACGTAATTATCAGACACATGCGTTTCCGTCGTGGAGAAACTTTCGTAGGCCGTCGTGATGATGCTATCGGAGGAAATCCGGTCGGGAACATCATGATCGATCACGTTTCTGCCACCTGGGGATTAGACGAAAATATGTCAATTTACAGACACATGTACAGTCCGGGTGCAGGTTATCCTGACGAAAAGAAACCTACCGTAAACATTACCATTCAAAACAGTTTATTCGGAGAAGCCTTAGATACTTATAACCATGCTTTCGGAAGTACGTTAGGAGGAGAAAATTGCGCTTTTGTTAGAAATATGTGGGCCAGTAATGCCGGTAGAAACCCTTCGATTGGTTGGAACGGGATTTTCAATTTTGTAAACAATGTGGTTTACAACTGGTACAACAGATCAACAGATGGGGGAGATTATACAGCAAATTACAACATCATCAATAACTTTTACAAACCGGGACCAGTTACAGATTTAACACAGCCCATTAGCTACAGGATCTTAAAACCGGAATCAGGAAGAAGTAAATTACCTTATATGGTTTTTGGAAGAGCTTATGTAAACGGAAACGTAGTTAACAATAACGAAAAAGTGACCAAAGACAACTGGGATGGCGGAATCCAGATCGAAAATAAAAAAGGAGAACTGATGCCGTATGACGAAGCCAAAGATTATTTCGCTAAGATGAAAAGCGACAGAGCGTTCCCAATGCCATGGTTTAATAAATTTATGACTGCAGAAGAATCATACGATTTTGTACTTAAAAACGTAGGGGCAACTTTACCAATAAGAGATAAAGTAGACGAAAGAATCGTAAGAACAGTAAAAACAGGAGTTCCGGAATATGCAAAAGGATTAGAGAAAAAAACATTCTACCAATTCGAGCACAGACGTTTACCAATGGATTCTTATAAACAAGGAATTATCACTGATATTTCTCAGGTAGGCGGATACCCTGAATATAAAGGGAAGCCGTATGTTGATACTGATAAAGATGGTCTGCCGGACAAATGGGAAAAGAAACATGGCCTAAATCCTAATGATGCTGCAGATGCAAAATTAGACTCAGATAACGACGGATACTCCAATATCGAAGAATACCTCAACGGTACAGATCCAAACCAAAAAACGGACTGGAAAGATTTAAGCAACAATCATGAAACTTTAACCAAGTCTATACAAGAATAATTTAGAGACAAAATAAGTAAAAAAAAATCTGCTCAATCTGTTCAATCTGTGTGAAAAAAAATAACTCGCAGATTGAGCAAATTAGGCAGATTTTATAAAATTATTCTAACTCATAATCTTTATTAAAATGAAATCAATTAAAAATACAAGTGTTTTGATGCTGTTACTGCTATTCTTTACCAGTATCGCACAACAACATTTAGATCCGGAATATATTAAAGTTACCAATGAAAGAGCCACTAAAATTGTAGCTAAACTGGAATTGAATAATCCGGAAAAAGAAAAAGCAGTTATAGATATTGTGGCGCAGCAATTCAGGGATTTAAGTACTATTCAGGATCCCAGAGATGCTGAAATCAAAAAAGTAAAAGAAGATACCGGTTTATCAAAAGAAAAGCAAAACGAAAAGATTGATAAACTAAAAGCAACAGCAGATAAGTCGATCGAAAAACTGCACAAATCCTATTTGAAAAAGTTAGGAAAACAATTATCAGAAGATAAAATAACAGAAGTAAAAGACGGAATGACCTACGGAGTTTTACCAATCACTGTTGCCGGTTATAATGACATGTTGCCTAATTTAACGGCTGCACAAAAAGAGTATATTTATAAAGCTTTAGTAGAAGCAAGAGAACACGCTATGGATGGTGGATCCTCTAAAGAAAAACACGGTTGGTTTGGAAAATACAAAGGAAGAATCAACAATTATCTATCTAAAGAGGGTTACGATTTAAATAAAGAAAGTGCTGACTGGCACAAACGTATCGAAGAAAGAGAGAAGAATAAAGTAAAAGATCCGACTTCGAAAGAATAAATTTCTTAAAACTTTATATCAAAAACGATCAACCAAAGAATATCATTTCATGTACAATATTTTCCCCAACCGTACTTTAAAAAGAACATTTATGGCGTTGTCATTTTGTTCTCTTGTATCATCGGCTTATGCACAATATCCTGTAATTCCAAAACCAGTTCAGGAAAAAACGGACGCTCTTTTAGCGGATGAAGAAAAAAGACTAAGTGAAATTTGGACCGCCAATTACAATATCATTCAGGCTGAAGCTAAACAAGGAAAACCCTATTTACCCTGGGCTTCCTATCCCAAAGATTTTGTCCTGGGCGATATTCCTGCTTTTCCGGGAGCCGAAGGTGGCGGAGCATTTACACAAGGAGGTCGTGGCGGAAAAATATTTGTAGTTACGAGCCTGGAAGACACCGGAAAAGGAACTTTTCGTGAAGCCTGTGAAGCTGTTGGAGCAAGAACAATTGTATTCAACGTTTCAGGAATTATTCAGCTAAAAAAACGAATCAGCATGCGTGCGCCATATGTTACCATCGCAGGACAAACGGCTCCGGGTGACGGAATTTGTATTGCAGGTGAAACTTTAGAAATCGATACACACGACGTTATCATCAGACACATGCGTTTTCGCAGAGGTGCCACAGAAGTTACCCGTAGAGATGATGCGCTTGGAGGAAACCCGATGGGAAATATTATCGTTGACCACTGTTCTGTAAGTTGGGGATTAGATGAAAATATTTCATTATACAGGCATCAGTTTGCAGCTAATGCAAAATCGAAACTGGAGAAATTACCCGCTTGTAATATTACTATTCAGAACACTATTTCTTCCGAAGGTTTAGACACATATAATCATGCTTTTGGCAGTACAATTGGCGGACTAAACAGCACGTTTATGCGCAATTTATGGGCCGATAACATTTCAAGAAATGCGTCTATAGGAATGTACGGTGACTTTAATTTTGTGAACAACGTAGTATTCAATTGGTGGAATCGCACTCTTGACGGTGGTGATTATCGTTCGATGTTGAATATTATCAATAATTATTTCAAACCAGGACCAGTAACACCAACAGATCAGCCAATTCGGTACAGAATTGTAAAACCGGAATCAGGTTATATCGAACCCAAACAATATGGAAGAGCTTATGTTTCAGGTAATTTTATGGTTGGATCGCCAGAAGTTACAGCAGATAACTGGAATGGTGGTGTACAACTGGAAGATCTTCCGGAAGCGGAAACAAAATCATTTTTGGAAGCGATCAGACAACCAAAGCCATTTTCAATGCCCAGGTTTACCATTATGACGGCAGAAGAAGCTTATGAATTTGTATTGAATAATGTGGGGGCCACTTTTCCAAAAAGAGATATTGTTGACGAAAGAATTATCAAACAAGTCCGTACAGGAAAAATTGAAGCTAAGGACGGATTAGAAAATGCAATTGGTGCAGCATTTATCAAAAGAAGATTACCGGCAGATTCGTATAAAAAAGGAATTATAACTCATCCCGATCAGGTAGGCGGTTATCCGGTTTACAAAGGTAAAGCTTATAAAGATTCTGATAATGACGGAATTCCGGATGCATGGGAGAAGAAATTCGGTTTAAATCCAAATGATGCTTCAGATGCCAATAAAGATGCAAACGGAGACGGTTATACCAATATCGAGAAATATTTTAACGGAATTGATCCAAAATCTAAAACGGACTGGACAAAACCTGAAAATAATACGGATACGTTATCTAAGCTAAAAGGATTAGTACAATAGTTTATTTCATGCAGAGCTAACAGGTTTAAAAAACTGTTAGCTCTTAAAATGGTAGAAAATAGGTTTGTATGAACGTATTAGTTCTTAAATGATTATTTTTAAAAAACTAAAGTCTGAAATTCTAAGAAAGTCAAAATAATAATGAATTTTACCCAACTAAGAAATAGAATCTCCTTTCAAAAGAACAAACTGTTTTTGTTCTGTGTCATTTTGTTTCTAATAGCAAATACAGGAACAGCACAAAGTACATTTACAGACATCATCAAAACCAAAGAAGGGAAACTTTCTTTTACAGCGGATCCTTTAGGAAACCAAATTCCTGATTTTTCATACGCTGGCTATATGGCATCTGAAAAAGCAATTCCTAATGTTGAGAATAAAATTTTCGTTCCAAAACAAGAAGAAGATGCTACCCAAAGAATTCAGGCAGCGATAGATTATGTTAGTAATCTTAAACCAAATAAAGCAGGTTTTCGCGGAGGCGTACTTTTAGATAAAGGAACTTTTAAAATTGCCGGAACTTTATTCATTAAAAAATCAGGCGTCGTTTTACGCGGAAGCGGAAACAATGAAAACGGAACCATTCTATTAGGAACCGGATTGAAAAGAGAAGCTCTAATTAGCGTTCTTGGAATTGACGATAAAAAACCGGGAGAAACTTTCGAATTCAATACAAGCTATACACCACTTGGGACAAAAATAATTCAATTAAAAAATGCCTCAAAATTAAAACCATCAGATGAAATTATCATCACAAAACCTTTAACCGTAAATTGGATTAAGGAATTAAAGATGGATGATTTTGGTGCAGAAACCGGTTGGATTGGCTGGAAAAAAGACGATTGGGATATTTCATGGAACAGGGTTGTAACCAAAATAAATGGCAATGAAGTAACCTTAAATGCTCCGTTGACCATGACTTTGGATGAGGTTTACGGAACGGCAAAAGTAACAGCTTGTTCATGGCCTGGAAGAATTGAGCAAATCGGGATTGAAAATATTCTGATGAAATCAACTTATGATCAGACAAAACCAAAAGACGAAGAACACAGATGGTTTGGCATTAGCATAGAAAACACAAAAAATGCCTGGGTAAAACAAGTTAATTTCAGGCATTTTGCCGGAGGTGCAGTTTCACTGTTAAAATCGGCTCAACAAATTACGGTTGAAGATTGTATCGCAACTGAACCAATTTCTGAAATTGCCGGTTTTAGACGACATACTTTTTATACCGAAGGCCAACAAACTTTGTTTCAGCGTTGTTACTCAGAATATGGCTACCACGATTTTGCAGTAGGCGGCTTTGGAACAACAGGTCCAAATGTGTTTATTCAGTGTGAATCGTTTTTGCCTTTCAATAATAGCGGAGCCATTGGCAGTTGGGCAACAGGAGTATTATTTGATGTTTCTTACATAGACGGGCATGCTTTAAGTTATAACAACAGAGAGCAAAACGGAAGAGGTTCAGGATGGACTGCCGCCAATAGTGTTATTTGGGAAACTTCGGCATCTAAAATAGAATGTTATAATCCGCCAACAGCACAAAACTGGGCTTTTGGAACCTGGGGCGGAATTATGGCTGGCGACGGTCATTGGAAAGACGTAAACGGTCATATTAGCCCGAGAAGTTTGTTTTATGCACAGTTAGAAAGTCGTTTGGAACAACTTCCTATGAAACCGTTTATTTATGATTTAGGTTCAGAACCTTCCTCAAGTCCTGCTGTTGATGTGGCACAAGAATTAACTAAAAATTCAGTTGCCCCAAAAGAAAGTTTACTGGAGTGGATTGCTGAAGTTTCAAAATCAAATCCAATTGATACGAACGCTTCAGGACTTAAAAATGCCAATGATTTAAAAATAAATTCGGTACAAAAAATAATTTCAGATACAAAAATTATCACAAAAAATGGCTGGCTTACTTATGATAATAAAGTAATTGCCGGAAATAGATTAAATGTGCCCTGGTGGCGGGGAAGTTTGAGAGACAGCGATATTTCTAAGTCATTACCGGATATTACAAGATTTGTTCCGGGAAGAACCGGAACCGGATTTACAGATAATATCAACGAAGTAACAGAATATTTGAGTACCAACAATATGGTCGCCTTAGAACATAATTACGGATTATGGTACGAACGAAGAATGGACGATCACGAACGCGTTCGCCGTTTTGATGCCGATGTTTGGCCGCCATTTTACGAACAGCCATTTGCAAGAAGTGGTCAGGACTTCGCCTGGGATCAATTGAGTAAGTACGATTTGACAAAGTTTAATGACTGGTACTGGGATCGTTTGGCACTTTTTGCTGATTTGGCAGAAGCGAAAGGACAATTGTTAGTCAATCAACAGTATTTTCAACATAACATTATAGAAGCCGGAGCACATTGGGCGAGTTCCCCATGGCGTTCGGCAAACAATATAAACAGTACCGGTTTTCCGGAACCGCCGCCGTATGCAGGAGACAAACGTATTTTTATGGCAGAACAGTTTTATGACATTACGAATCCTGTTAGAAGAAAATTACACGAGGGTTTCATCAGAAAATCACTGGAAAATTTTCAGGATAACAGCAACGTAATCCAATTGACAAGTGCGGAATATACAGGACCACTTCATTTTATGCAATTCTGGCTGGACGAAGTTCAAAAATGGAAAGACGAAACCGGTAAAAAAGGAATTATTGGTTTAAGCGCCACAAAAGATGTTCAGGATGCTATTTTGAATGATGTACAAAGAGCCAAAACAGTAGATGCAATTGATATCCGATACTGGTATTATAAAGAAGACGGATCGGCTTATGCACCCCAAGGAGGTCAGAATTTAGCACCAAGACAACACGCCAGAAAATTAAAAACCGGAAAAGAAACAGAAGATCAGGTTTATCGTGCCGTTCGTGAATACCGCGAAAAATACCCTGAAAAAGTAATTCTGTATTCAACAGATGGATCTCCAAAATTCGGATGGCCGGCTTTGATGGCCGGAGCCTCTTTACCAAATATTCCAAAAATTGGGCTTCCGGTATTTTATTCCGCTTTAAGCGAAATGAAATTAATAGACGGAAATACGTTTTCAGACAAACTTTGGAAATTAGAAAATAAAGGAAAAAGTTACCTTTTTTATGCGAAGAATCCACAAGATATTTCAATCGATTTGTCAGATTACAAAGGCACTTTCGAAGTATATGAAATTAATGCATCAACAGGAACTTTCATTAAAAAAGCAAATGTCAGTGCAGGAAAACAAATAGTAATTCCACAAGCGGAAATCAAAGAAAAAGTAATACTTGTAGTAAAAAGAGGTTAACCACAGATTAAAAAGGTTAAAAATTAAAATGAACCTGCTCAATCTGCGAGAAAAATTTAAAGACAAAGCCTGGAAAATCCATTAAAGCAGTGAATCCCGATAGCTATCGGGAGTGGCAAAAAATTAACAACACAATTCAAAAATAAACCAAAATGAATCTGAAAATTAAATATTTATACGCCCTAAGTATAAGCTTTTTGTTGACAGTACAAAGCGGATTTTCCCAATCTGCGCAAACAAAAGGCACTCTGCCTCAACTTAAAGTTTCAAAAAATCAGCATTATTTCGTAACCGGAGATGAAAAACCATTTTTCTGGTTGGGAGATACAGGTTGGTTAACTTTTGGTAAATTAGACAGAGCAGGAATTGATAAATACTTTAAAGACAGAAAAGAAAAAGGGTTTAATGTAGTTCAGGTGATGGTGTTGCATACTTTGAATGTCACCAATGTGTATGGTGATATGGCGTTGATTAGCGAAGATGTTTCAAAGCCTTTGATTACTTCGGGAAATAATTTCAAAAATCCACAAGAATATGATTATTGGGATCATGTTGATTATACTTTAGAGGTGGCTCAAAAAAACGGTATTTATGTGGCGATGGTTCCGGTTTGGGGAACCAACGTTTCTAAAGGAAATAAAGTCAGCAAAGAACAAGCTATAGCATATGCAAAATTTTTAGCCAATCGTTATAAAAACAGAACCAATATCATCTGGTTAAACGGAGGTGATACGCACGGAAATGAATTTATGGACATCTGGAACGCGATCGGAAGCACTTTAAAAACCAATAATCCCGATCAGTTAGTAACATTTCATCCCTTTGGAAGAACAGATTCTTCTGAAAATTATCACAATGCAAAATGGCTGGATTTCAATATGTTTCAGTCAGGACATCGCCGTTATGATCAGGACACTTTGCCAAATAGTTTCAAAGAAGACAATTACAAATTTGTTCAAAGAGATTTAACCTTAAAACCAACAAAACCTACATTAGACGGAGAACCGTCTTACGAAGGAATTCCGCATGGTTTACACGATACCTTACAGCCAAAATGGACAGACAATGATGTAAGACGATATGGCTACTGGTCAGTTTTTGCGGGTGCTGCAGGATATACTTATGGACATAATGCCGTAATGCAAATGTTTAGAAAAGGTGATAAACCAGCCTACGGAAATAAAGAATTATGGACCTCTGCCATTAATGCGCCCGGAGCAAGACAAATGGTGCACATTAAGAAATTAATGTTGGCGTTTCCTTACTTAGAAAGAGTTCCGGATCAGTCCTTAATTGCCAATCAAGGCGAAAAATACGATGATCTGGTAGCAACAAGAGCAAATAATTATGCACTGATTTATACGTATACCGGTAGAAAAATAGCCGTGAATATGGGAAAAATCAGAGGAGATAAAATAACCGCAAGCTGGTACAATCCAAGAACCGGAAAACAAACAAAGATCGGAATTATAGAGAATAAAGGAGTACAGGAATTTCAGCCGTCCGGAGATAAAAAAGACGGAAATGACTGGGTTTTGATTTTAAGATCCAGGTAACCAAAATCTTGTCATCCCGGGGAAAGAGGGATTTTCGCAAGAAACTAACAAAAGTTTTATCAAGCTTGCGGAGCTACTAACGGAGATTTACTTCGTCTGTTCGCTATTGCTTGGGTTTCCTTGGTCGAAATGACAAAAATGAGAAAAACAACAACAATGAAAAACATACTAATCATACTCTGCTTCATCACAGGATTCAACACTGCTTTCGCGAATGACGGCTGGTTAAATATCCTAAACGAAGGAGGAAATAACAAAGGCATAAAATGTACTGAAGCCATTCAGAATGCAATTGAAAAAGCATCTAAAAATGGGGGTGGAACCCTCTTTTTCCCTGCCGGAGAATATTTAACAGGAGCACTAAAACTAAAAAGTAACATTACGATTCATTTAGATTCCGGAGCACTTTTGAAATTTTCAGATAATTTCGATGATTATTTGCCTTATGTAGAAATGCGTTATGAAGGATTGGTAATGCAATCTTTTTCGCCATTATTTTATGCCAAAGATGCAGAGAATATCACCATCAAAGGAAGAGGTGTAATCGACGGTCAGGGAAAAGCATGGTGGAATGAAGTCTACCGCATTGAAACGGCAAAAGGACCAATTCCGTTGACGAAATACCAGAAAATGTGGGAAGAGCAAAACAAGGGAATTGTTTATTCAGATTATTATAAAAGAACGATTGACAAGAAATTTTTCAGACCCTCTTTTTTTCAGGCTTATAATTGTAAAAACATCTTAATCGAAGGAGTTACATTTCAAAATTCTCCGTTCTGGACCATAAATCCAGAGTTTTGTGATAATGTAACGGTAACAGGAATTTCAATTTTCAACCCGCATTCGCCAAATACAGACGGAATCAATCCCTCATCCTGCAAAAATGTTCACATTTCGAATTGTCATATTAGTGTTGGAGATGATTGTATTACGATCAAATCGGGTAGAGATGAGGACGGCCGTAAATATAACCGGCCAACAGAAAATGTTACAATTACCAATTGTACCATGTTAAGCGGTCACGGCGGTGTGGTGATTGGAAGCGAAATGTCCGGCGGAATTAAAAAAGTAACGATTTCAAATTGCGTTTTTGACGGAACAGATCGCGGAATCCGTATCAAAGCAGCTCGTGGTCGTGGCGGTATTGTAGAAGATATTCGTGTCGATAATATTGTAATGAAAAACATTAAAGAAGAAGCCATCGTGCTGAGCCTTTTTTATGACAAAGATACCAAAGTAGAACCCGTAACGGAGAAAACCCCTATTTTCAGAAATATTCACATGAGTAATATTACGGGTTCAAATGTAAACAAAGCCGGACAAATTTTAGGAATTACCGAAATGCCCATTCAAAATATTACCTTCTCCAATATCAATATGGATGGAAATGAAGGTTTTACGGTAAGCACAGCAACGGACGTTGAATTTCATGATGTAAAAGTAAACGCCTCAATGGGTTCCTCTTTTAAAATATCCGATTCAAAAAATATCATTTTAGATAACGTTGGTTCATCTACACCAATAAAGGGAGTTCCGGTGATCAAACTGGATAATGTTTCGAATATGATGATCAATAATAATTTTCCATTTAATGCAACGGATGTTTTCATTGAAGCCAATGGAAAAGAAACAAAAAATATCTTCCTTAAAAATAATGTATTTAACAACGTAACAACAGCAGTTAAAAAAGGAACAGCTTTAGATAAAAAAGCCATTACAGAATAAAAATTGGTGAGTCAACTTTGTCAAAGTTCGAAACTTTGACAAGTTTAAACGAGATACAACATGAAAAAAATAGTCATCATCATAACCCTTTTCGTTTTTGCGATGAGTTACTCGCAGAAAAAGAAAGACATTTATCTTTTTACATCGTTTAGAGAACCGGCAACAGAAGGTTTGTATTTAGCCTATAGTGAAGACGGTTACAACTGGAAGGGCCTTGAAGGATCTTTTTTGAAACCCGAAATTGGTGCAAGCAAAATAATGCGTGATCCGTCGATTGCAAAAGGCGCAGACGGAACCTATCACATGGTTTGGACAACAGACTGGAAAGGCGGAAACGGTTTTGGATATGCCAGTTCTAAAGATTTGATGCATTGGTCAAAGCAGGAATACATTCCGGTGATGAAAAATGAACCGGAAGTAGTAAACGTTTGGGCACCAGAAATTTTCTATGATGATGTCAAAAGAGAATACATCATTATTTGGGCCTCCACAATTCCGTTCCGATTTGAAAAAGGAGTAGAAGAAGAAAAGAACAATCACAGAATGTATTATGTAGCTACAAAAGATTTTAGGACGTTCTCAGATGCCAAATTATATTACGATCCGGGTTTTAGCGTAATCGACTGTGTCATTGTAAAGAAAGGTAAAAAGGACTACGTTTTGGTTTTAAAAGACAATACAAGACCAATGCGTAAAATTGAAGTAGCATTTGGTACATCGCCTTTAGGGCCATTCGGTAAAAGATCAGAACCCTTGACGGAGTATTTATCAGAAGGGCCAACGGTAGTTAAAGTCGGTAAAAATTGGTTGTTGTATTATGACAATTACGGCTCAAAAAATTATAAAGCATTAAGTACTTCAGATTTTGTTCATTTTGAAGATGTTTCCTCAAAAATAAGCCTTCCCGAAGGACACAAACACGGAACGATCACCACAATTTCTGAAGAAGTTTTAAAAGGATTAACTGATAGAAAATAAAACACAGATTTCACTAATTAAAAATTAGAAAAATCTATTTAAATCTGTGAAATCAATGGTAAAATGTAAAAATAAAACATCTTCCTAATCTGCTAAATCTGCGTGAAAAAATTTACTCTAGCAGATTTAGCAGATCAGGAAGATAAAAATAAAATAAAAATGATTACTTTCCAAAACATAAAAACCAATATCTTAACTACAGCCACAATTCTATTGATTTGTACCGCTGTAAATGCCCAGAACGACACCGTGCGTTATGTTGGTAAAACCCTTTCAAATGTCGATTATCATCACGGGCAGTTAAGTCCGGCAGTTGGAGTTCACGCTACACAAATTATGCGTGCCAGCCGTGAACATCCTGAAAAAGCAGATGGTTTTGGCTGGACTTACAATCATCAGCCTACAATGGCATACTGGAATGATACCTTTTATCTTCAGTATCTGAGTGATCCTGCGGGAGAACACATTCCGCCAAGCCAGACCGTCATTATGACTTCAAAAGATGGTGTGACCTGGAAAATGCCAAAAGTAATTTTTCCTGTTTATCATATTCCCGACGGATGGAAAAAAGAAGGCGTAGAAGGAGTTGCCAAAAATCTGGATGCTATTATGCACCAAAGAATGGGTTTTTATACTTCAAAAGACAAACGACTTTTTGCTTTGGCGTATTACGGAATTGCAATGGATGAAAAAGACGATCCGAACGACGGAAAAGGAATTGGACGTGTGATTCGTGAAATCAAAAAAGACGGAAGTTTTGGCGAAATTTATTTCATCAGATACAATAAATCGTGGGACAAATCAAAATCGGCTTTTCCTTTTTATACCCGGGCAAAAGACAAAGGTTTGAAAAAAGCATGCGAAGAAATCCTTTCAGATCCTTTAATTTTACAACAATGGGTTGAAGAAGCAGATAGAGATGACGAATTGATTCCGTTAAAGAAACCCTATAAAGCCCTTAGTTCTTATCATTTGCCAAACGGAGATGTAGTGGGTTTATGGAAACATGCCTTAACATCTATAAGCAAAGACGGCGGAAAATCATGGGAATATATGCCAGTTCGTGCTCCCGGTTTCGTAAACAGCAACGCTAAAATCTGGGGACAAAAAACATCAGATAATCGTTATGCTACCGTTTATAATCCGTCAGAATACCGTTGGCCTTTGGCAATTTCAACCAGTGACGATGGATTAAATTATAAAGATCTATTATTGGTTCACGGCGAAATAAGCCCGATGCGTTATGGTGGGAACTACAAATCTGCCGGTCCGCAATATGTAAGGGGAATTTCAGAAGGCGACGGAACTCCGCCCGACGGAAAACTTTGGGTGAGTTACAGTATGAACAAAGAAGATATTTGGGTAGCGTCGATTCCGGTTCCGGTAGTTGCTAAAGTTACGGAAGATGTAAATGATACGTTTAACGAACTTCCTGACGGACAAGAATTAAAATTATGGAATACTTACGATTTATCCTGGGCTTCCACCAAAATAGAGAAGAAATCAGATGGTAAAAAATGGCTGACTTTAAGAGATCAGGATTATTTTGATTATTCCCGTGCAGAGCGTGTTATTCCGTTTGCCGAAAAAATGGAAGTAACTTTCACCGTTAAACCGGAACAAAACAATCACGGTTTGTTACAGGTTGAATTTCAAAACAAGCAAGGATTACCTGCTGTAAGACTGACTTTTGATTCAGATGGACAATTGAAAACAAAAACCGGGGCCCGCTCGAATACCATCGCCAAATACGAAGCCGGAAAAGAATACAAAGTAAACGTGAAACTAAATGTTAAAACACGTTCTTATACCATAAAAGTAAACAACGAAAAAGAGTCAACAAGAATCTTTTACGCTCCGGTAGAGGGTTTTGAACGCATTATGTTCCGTACAGGCGAACAAAGATATTCTCCAAACCCGGATACAGAACCGGACACAGACGATTATGATGATCTGCCCCAAACCGGAAAACTAATCCCCGAAGCGGTATTTAATATCCAGTCGTTGATTACGAAAAAGTTATAAAATAAAACGCGGATGAAACGGATTCGCTAAAGCGAAGATGAAGATTGATGCGGATTCTTTATCTAAATAGTACAATGAAAAAATCCGTTTTTATCTGCGTTTTTACGAAGTAGATCCGTGTCATCCGCGTTCAAAATCTCAACAATAAGAAATGAAGAATTTCAAAAATATAGTAGTAGCTATTTGTCTTTTAGTAACTCTGGTTTCTAAAGGGCAAATTTTGCCTGTACATCTAACAACAGAAATGGCTCAGAACCCATTAGCCGTGGTTCAAAATCAGCCGAGATTAAGCTGGCAATTGGTTTCAAAAGAATCCAATGCCTCACAAATTGGTTATCAGGTTTTGGTTGCCTCTTCTGAAGAAAAGTTAAAAAATGACCAAAGTGATATTTGGAACAGTGGACGAGTAAATTCAGATAAAAATTTACAGATCGTGTATGGAGGAAGCCCTTTAAAAGCTGAAACTAAATACTTCTGGAAGGTTAAAGTCTGGAATCAGGCAGGCAAAATTTCTAAATGGAGTACAACCGCATTTTTCAGAATTGCCCCTTTAGACACAACTTTGAATCCAACCTGGATTGGAGCTATTACAAAAGCGAATAGTCATTTACCGGAAGGAAGAAATTACCATACGGCCACTTTTAACAGACAAAAGAAAGATGCCATAATTAACGCTTCAGATTCTTTGTCACGCAGAAGTATTATGCTTCGTAAACCATTTACGGTTGCAAAAGAAATTAAAGAAGCAGAAGTATATGTTTCGGGCCTTGGACATTACGAACTAACGATTAACGGAAAGAAAATAGGCAATAGCGAGTTCGCTCCTTTATGGACAGATTACGACAAAACGGTTAATTATAATACCTATGAATTAAGCGCTAAAGAACTGAAAAACGGCGAAAATGTAATTGGCGTTCTTCTGGGAAACGGAATGTATAATACACTTGCCGAACGATATACCAAGTTTTTTGTGAGTTTTGGCCCGCCAACTTTATTTCTAAAAATGAAAGTGGTTTACAAAGACGGTTCCGAGGATGTAATAAAGTCCGATGAAAGCTGGAAATACAGTAAAAGCCCCATTACATACAACAGTCTTTTTGGAGGAGAAGATTACAACGCCAATTTAGAACAAAAAGGCTGGAACGAAGCTGGATTCAATGATTCAGATTGGAAAAAAGTGGTGGTTCAGGAAGCACCAAAAGGAGTTTTAAGAGCACAAACGGCACCGCCCATTACGATTCAGAAACACTATAATGTTGCTTCTGTTAAAGAACTGAAACCTAATTTTTATGTTTTTAATATGGGACAAAATCTTTCAGGATTTACAACCATAAAAGTCAAAGGAAAGAAAGGTCAGACCGTTCGTGTCTGGGTGGGTGAAGGTTTAAATGATGATGGAACTGTAGGGCAGGGAAGATCGGGAAAACCCTATTATTATGACTATACCTTAAAAGGGAATGGTGTAGAAGAATGGCAGCCAAAATTTAGCTACTATGGATTTCAGTATGTTCAGATTGAGAACATCAATTACAAAAAAACGAAAAATGAAAATCTGCCAACCTTAGTAGATTTAAAGTCCAATTTTATTTATAATTCGGCGGGAGAAGCAGGAACTTTTGAATCTTCGAATACCATTTTCAATAAAACACATGAATTGATCAACAATTCCATAAAAAGTAATTTTCAGAGTGTTTTTACCGATTGCCCGCAACGCGAAAAATTAGGCTGGTTAGAAGAAATTCATTTAAACGGCCCGGGATTAATGTTCAATTACAATCTGGAAAGTTATATTCCGTCGACGATGCAAAACATCTCAGATTCGCAGCGAGAAAATGGTTTAATTCCAAGTATCGTTCCTGAATATGTTGTTTTTGGAGGCGATTTTACAGATTCGCCGGAATGGGGTGTAACGGGAGTAATTCTGCCGTGGATGTATTACCAATATTACGGTGATGCTTCCTTAATCGGGAAATATTATCCTGTAATGAAAAAATATGTCGATTATTTAGGAACAAAAGCAACCAATCATATTGTTTCGCACGGATTAGGCGACTGGTACGATTACGGAACACATGCTGCGGGGTATTCAAAAAATAGTCCGGTTGCACTTTCGGCAACTTCTCATTATTTTTATGGAGCAAGTTTGGTGGCAAAAGCAGCGAAATTGTTAAACAAAACGGATGATTTTACTAAATATGAAACGTTGACTTCTGATATAAAAAATGCTTTCAACAAGGAGTTTTTCAATCCTGAAACCAAACAATACGGAACCAATAGCCAGTTTAGTAATGCCGTTCCCGTTTATATGGATATCGTAGAACCGCAATACAAGGCTGCAGTAATGCAAAATTTACTGGCAGATATAAAAGCAAAAGGCGACAGATTAACAACAGGTGATGTTGGAAACCGTTATTTATTCCAGACTTTGGCTCAAAATGGTGAAAACGAAACGATGTATAAAATGAACAATCATTATGATGCACCGGGATATGGCTTTCAGATCAAATTTGGTTTAACCACTTTAACAGAGCAGTGGGATCCCAGAAAAGGAAATTCGTGGAATCATTTTATGTTGGGACAAATTGAAGAATGGTTCTATCAAAGTTTAGCCGGAATTGTGGCAGATCATAAAAACCCGGGTTTCAAACATTTCTTTATTCAGCCGGAAATTGTGGGCGATATGACTTTTGTAAAAGCAACGTACCAATCGATTTACGGAACTATTGCTTCGGACTGGGAAAAGAAAGACGGAAAATTAATTCTAAAAGTTGAAATTCCTGTGAATACTTCGGCAACAATAAAATTGCCGGTGGATAAAAATTCAGAAATAAAAGTAAACGGAAAATTGACAAAGAATTTAAATTTAGGTTCAGGAAAATATACAATAGAATGTACAATATAAATGACACACGGATGACACAGATTCGCTAAAGCGAAGACGCGGAAAAACGGAATTTTAAATCAATTATCCCTTTAGGGATTTAATGCAACAATAAAATTGCCGTTGGATAAAAATTCAGAAATAAAAGTAAACGGAAAATTGACAAAGAATT